>NZ_JAKKRM010000020.1:0-73597 GCF_025654295.1 Shewanella sp. SM23 | reverse complement strand
TAGGGCGTATGCGGTATTAGCAGCAGTCGTTTCCAACTGTTATCCCCCTCGACTGGGCAGATCCCTAGGCATTACTCACCCGTCCGCCGCTCGCCACCTCAGGAGTAAACTCCACAGATTTCTTGTTTTATCTTGTTAAAGAGCAACTCAATATTCGTAAGAGAACTTGAGTACCACACTGAGCGCCGAACGCTTCCAGTTGGCTAGGGCTGCGTATTCTACGCATTTCCCGTTTCGCGTCAAGGAGTATTTTACAACTTCTTGCTGCGCTTGAATTAAGTGCTTAAAAGCGACTCAATTCAACCTAACTCGTCAGCTGCTTAACGCCGTCTGCCGTGTCAGTGGATGCGCATTATAGGGAGCAGGAGATTTTGTGCAAGGGCTTTTTGTAGGAAAATAACGATTAATGGTTTAGACGTTTACTTATCAAACGATACGTATAAAAAAGGGGCTAAAAAGCCCCTTTATCTCGATTAAGTCTGGCAATCTATATGAGTCACGCTCAGCTAGATCATCATAAATACTGTTATCTATGGACTAAAGAAGCGAGATTCTTGCTCAACTTCGACTTCTTCACCGTCGATATGAGTTTTCACTTTTATCTCGATATTAGTAACTGAACGAGACAGCTCAACCGGATCGATACCGACACTAATAGGGAGAGTTAACACTTCACCACCAGCAATAGTGACCGAAGTTGGACCGTACCATTTATAGTTGTCTAATCCTTCGACACTCATAGTGTATTCGTGGGATTGCTCAGTCTTATTAAGAATCTTCAAGGTGAAGGTGTTTTCAATCAAACCTTGATTGTTCTCTCTATAGAGCTGGTTACGGTCACGAATGATGTCCATACGCACAGGTGCTATGGTCGCACTGGAGTATATAAAGACTAATATCATAGCTATCAGTACCACGCCATAACCGACAAGTTTAGGTCGCAGCACTTTTTGCTTAATTCCTTCTAACTTGTTCTCGGTGGTATAACTGATAAGCCCTTTTTCATATCCCATACGATCCATGGTTTGATCGCAGGCATCGATACAAGCGCCGCAGTTAATACACTCATATTGCAGACCATTACGAATGTCGATTCCCGTAGGACATACCTGCACACACAAGTCACAGTCGATACAGTCGCCAAGCCCTAGCTCTTTAGGGTCATCTTTGCGTGAACGCGGACCACGGGTCTCACCACGTTTAGTATCGTAACCCACGATAAAAGTATTCTTATCGAACATGGCCGCTTGGAAACGAGCATAAGGACACATGTGGATACACATGATTTCACGCATCCAACCCGCATTGCCGTATGTGGCAAGTGTAAAAAACACGACCCAGAAGTAGATACCGCCAGAAGCATTAAGTGTAAATACGTCGACATAGACTTCACGACTTGGCACAAAATAGGACACAAAGGTCATCGCCGTCATCAGTGAGAGCAATAGCCAGGCCGTATGTTTTGCCGTTTTACGCCAGAGTTTGTCAAAGCTCCATGGCATTTGATCTAACTTAATACGTTTATTGCGTGCGCCTTCAAGTTTTTCCTCGAACCAGATGAACATAAAGGTCCATACTGTTTGGGGGCAAGTGTATCCACACCAAACACGGCCAAGATAGGTGGTCACAAAAAACAGAGCGAAGGCAGCGATCATAAACAACGCTGCAAGCAAGGTGAGATCCTGCGGCCAAATCGTTAAACCGAAGACGTGAAACTTTTGTTCGCCCAAGTTAAACCATACGGCTTGACGGTCGCCCCAAGGGATCCAAGGTAAAAGTAGGAAAAATAACATGGCGATCCAGCCCATGCGGCGACGTACGCTACTCCACAAACCGTCTATGGCTCGGACATAAATCCGATTACGAGGATTAAAGCGATCGGCTTTACTCGCATCTGGCTGGTGAATCTTAATTCGATTGGTTTTCGAATAGTCCTTGTTGTTAGATTCTGAGTTCATCGTTACAGCCTTTTACTGCTTTAATATTGGACGAAAACTAGCTTATTATACCCATATTCTTAATGGTTATTCACTTATGTTGGACTAAAAGATGAAAGGTTGGATCATATTGGCGCTACTCGCGGGTGCTTTATATTACTTATACACAGAAACAGATAAATTAGATGTTCCTATTGCAAAGACTGAGGTGATGATCAAAGAAATAGAGAATAAAGTTGACTCTATGACAGGAACAAAAATTATTAAAATCGACCATAAACTAGCTAAGGTAAGAACCGACATAATAGAACGTTTATCCACATTAGAACTCGAAGCCTTCAATCAAATTCCAATGACACCCGAGTCTATTGCCGACTTTAAGGCTAACTATTGCGGTACTATGGCACCTCAACATCCAGTGTTTAGCAAAGATAATCAGCTTTATCTATGTGATCACCTCTAATCATTACAGACTCATAGGCAAACGGGATTTTGCTATATAGCGCTAAGGTTTAGACTTAGGTGATTGACCTTATATATGATTCCGCCTAGCCTTTGAGGCATTACAGCATAAAGGCCTATGAATCATGACCCAACAAGTATCAGACATTTTTGATCCCACCCTATGGGATGAAGTCAGTGGATTTCATTTCGACGATATTACTTACCACAGAGCCAAAGCGCACGGTACAGTACGCATTGCCATTAATCGCCCAGAGTGCCGCAACGCCTTCCGACCTAAAACCGTTGATGAATTATTTATCGCACTCGACCATGCACGCCAATGGTCTGATGTGGGTTGCGTACTGCTTACGGGTAACGGTCCTTCGGCAAAAGATGGTGGCTGGGCGTTCTGTTCAGGTGGCGATCAACGTATTCGCGGCAAAGATGGCTATAAATATGAAGGCGCCGAAGAAGGTAAAGCCGATCAAGCCAGAATGGGCCGCTTACATATATTAGAAGTGCAACGCCTTATCCGCTTTATGCCTAAAGTGGTCATCGCCGTTGTGCCAGGTTGGGCGGTGGGTGGCGGCCATAGTTTACACGTAGTGTGCGACTTAACCTTAGCCTCGAAAGAACACGCAATATTTAAACAAACCGATCCCGATGTTGCGAGCTTCGACTCAGGTTATGGCAGTGCTTATCTCGCCAAAATGATAGGTCAAAAACGTGCCCGCGAAATCTTCTTCTGTGGTTTTAACTACAGTGCCGATGAAGCCTTCGACATGGGTATGGTTAATAAATCCGTTCCCCATGCAGAGCTAGAAACCGAAGCATTAATGTGGGCGAAAGAGATTAACTCTAAATCACCTACGGCTATGCGTATGCTTAAATACGGCTTCAACATGACAGACGATGGCATGGTCGGTCAGCAATTATTTGCCGGTGAAGCGACGCGTTTAGCCTATGCGAGCGCCGAAGCACAGGAAGGACGCGATGCCTTCCTCGAAAAACGCGATCAAGATTTTTCAGCCTTCCCTTGGCACTACTAATTTTAGAATCGTATTAATTTACGTTTAAATACTCAAAGCCCTCCATCGTGAGGGCTTTATGTTTTTTACAACGGATAAATAGATAAAACCGTTTAAACTAATCTGAAAACACAGCTTTTAATTTTAATGAGAATTGTTATCATCTAGATATTCCCGATGGGAGCCTATTTAGAGGACAAGATCATGACTAAGACACTCACTTTTGCTGTACTACATTTTAGCGTCGCTTTTACCGTAACCTATTTATTAACTGGCAGCGTAGTCGTCGGTGGCGCAGTAGCCTTAGTAGAACCCGCGATTAACACTGTAGTGTTTTACTTCCATGACAAAGTGTGGAAACGCATTGAGGCAAAAAAGCAGCACGAGCTAGATGCCATTCCAGCATAGAAAGTTAAGCCACCAGCATTTGCTATTACTGTAAGTTAATCGTCATTTTGTCGTGAATCTAAATGAAAAAACCGCCAATAAAAGCGGTTTTCATTTAAATATCTCTATTTATTCTACTGTTACAGATTTTGCCAAGTTACGTGGTTGATCCACGTCAGTACCTTTGATTAATGCAACATGGTACGACAATAGCTGTAAAGGAATAGTGTAGATCAGTGGCGCCATAAAGATGTCACAGTGTGGCACAGGGATCACTTTCATCGTGTCATCCGACTCAAACTCGGCATCCACATCGGCAAACACATACATTAAGCCGCCACGGGCACGCACTTCTTCAACATTCGATTTCAGTTTTTCGAGCAATTCATTGTTTGGCGCAACGACAATCACTGGCATATCGGCATCGATAAGCGCTAGTGGGCCGTGTTTTAATTCGCCAGAGGCATAAGCTTCAGCATGAATATAAGAAATCTCTTTCAGCTTTAACGCGCCTTCCATCGCAATCGGATATTGATCGCCACGGCCAAGGAATAATGCATGGTGTTTATCGGCAAAATCTTCAGCCAGTTCAGCAATCGCAGCATCTAAACCTAAAGCTTGTTCCACTTTTGCTGGCATAGATTGTAGGCTTTGAGTGATTTGGGCCTGCATTTGATCAGACATACCATTGTGGCGACCGATCACCGCAGTCAACATTAATAAGCCAGCAAGTTGTACTGTGAAAGCTTTAGTCGATGCCACGCCAATCTCGGCGCCCGCTTTCATCATGTAAGCCATGTCAGATTCGCGAACCAGTGATGAACCTGGCGCATTACAAATCGTCAATGTGGCTTTGTAACCCATTTCTTTCGCTAAGCGCATGGCCGCTAAGGTATCGGCAGTTTCACCCGATTGTGAAATCGTCACCAACAGGCTATTTGGGAATAAGTGCGACTTGCGATAACGGAATTCAGAGGCAATTTCGACGTTACAAGACACGCCAGCCCAATCTTCTAACCAGTAACGTGCCGCCATGCCCGCATGGTAACTAGTACCACAGGCGATGATTTGCACATGTTTGATATCTTTTAAAAACTCAGCAGCGTTGTCACCAAAAGCCGTGTCTAGCACTTGCTTATTAGCAATACGACCTTCAATTGTGCGCGTCAGTGCCAATGGCTGCTCGTAAATTTCTTTAAGCATATAGTGGCGATATTCGCCTTTGTCACCGGCATCGTGGGTAATTTCAGATTCTTTGACTTCACGCTCAACGGCATTACCGTTTAAGTCGAAAATACTCACGCTGCGACGGGTCACTTCGGCCACATCACCTTCTTCTAGGAAAGCAAATGAGCGAGTGACGGGTAATAAGGCGAGTTGATCTGAAGCGACAAAGTTTTCACCTAAACCAAAACCAATCACCAATGGACTACCAGAGCGAGCAACAACCATACGTTCACTATCACGACGGTCAATAACGACTGTGCCATAGGCGCCTTCGAGTTGTTTAACTGTGGCTTGTACAGCACCAAGTAGAGTGCTATGGGTTTTCAGCTCATGGTGCACTAAGTGACAAATCACTTCGGTATCGGTATCTGAACTAAAGTTGTAACCTAAACCTTTAAGCATTTCGCGCAGTTTATTGTGGTTTTCGATAATACCGTTGTGCACCACGGCAATATCACCTTCCGATAAATGCGGATGAGCATTACGCTCACTCGGCTCACCGTGGGTCGCCCAACGAGTGTGCGCGATACCAGTTCCGCCCGCTAATGGGTCAGTTTCAAGCGCAGCCGACAACTCTTGTACTTTGCCAACGCGGCGCGTACGGTTGAGTTCACCATTGTGAATAACGGCAACGCCTGCAGAGTCATATCCGCGATATTCTAAACGGCGTAAGCCTTCTACCAGAATTTCAGCCACATCCCTTTGCGCCACGGCGCCTACGATTCCACACATAGTCTTTACCTATAAATTAAAATGAAGTTGTTAAGCTATTTTGTCTATTGAGCGTAGGGCGCTAACATAACTCGCACGCCCTGATCTGAAATTTGTTTGAGCGCACTCTCGTCGATACGTGAGTCGGTGACCAACACACTGACCTTGGACCACGGTAACTCTAAGTTAGGGATCCGCTTGCCGATTTTGTCTGAATCGACCATAACGATCACTTCGCGGGAAACTTCGGCCATCACTTTGCTTAGGCCTGTTAACTCGTTAAAAGTGGTGGTCCCGCGTTCAAGATCGATACCATCGGCACCGATAAACAGTTGGTCGAAATTATATGAACGCAACACTTGCTCGGCGACTTGACCTTGAAAGGATTCAGAATGCGGGTCCCAAGTGCCACCGGTCATCAATAGAGTTGGCTCGTTTTCGAGTTCATGGATGGCATTGGCAAGGTGCAATGCATTGGTCATGACAACCAGCCCGCGCTTATCGTTTAGCTGTTCAATCAAGCCAGAAGTTGTAGTGCCGCTATCAATAATGATGCGATTGTGATCTTTAATCAGCTGCGCGGCAGTTTTCGCAATAGACAGCTTATTAGGCGCGATTTTGGCAGAAAACTGCTGGGTCACTTCGTCTGGAATCGCCACGGCGCCACCGTAACGGCGCAATAATAAACCCGTTTTCTCAAGCGCAGCCAGATCTTTGCGAATCGTCACTTCTGAGGTTTCAAAACGTAACGACAGTTCATCAACGCTCACTTCACCCTGTTCGTTCAATATGGTGATTATGCTGTGGCGACGCTGCTGTGTGTTTCGTTTATTCATAAAACCTTTCAGTTAAGTTTCGATTCGAAAGATACATTATAGTGAAACGAAACTTTTTTGCTAGTCATACGAAACACACTTTTGCATGATCCAAGCAATTTTTTTATCTGTCTAGCCAGTCAACTTGGAAATTAGCCCATAAAAAAGCAGTTTATCCTTTAGGGATAAACTGCTTTAAATGGATTAAAAATCCTAATAAGTATTAGAACTTAGCTTCAACAGCAACACTGAAGTTACGATCTTGGCCAATCGTCACCATCTTATCACTGCCACCATCTAAATATTCAGTATCAAAGAGGTTTCTGACGTTGGCACGAATACTGACATCTTTACCCATGATATCCATAGTGTAGGCTGCACCTATATCAAAACGCACATAACCATCTTTGGTAATGCTGTTATCTTTATCGGCGAAGCGCTCACCCACATAAATAGCACCAAAGTTCATCGCAAAGTTGTCAGTTACTTCATAACGAGTCCAGATATTCGCCGACCACTCAGGCGCATCAATAGGAGTTTTACCATCTAAGATTTTCCCATCGATCTTGCCAGCACCCGTTTTATATTCCGCATCTAAATACATCATAGAAGAAGTCACAAACCAGCTATCACCTAACTGACCTTGGGCACCAACTTCAAAGCCGCGGTGATGCTGCTCACCACCTTGAGTAGTAATAGTTTTATTGCCATCACTCGTTTCGGGAATATCTTGCTCTATGGTGACATTAGAAACCGTAATATCAAACAGGGCTGCTGTTAACAGTAGGCTGTCATCAAACAACTCCCACTTAGTCCCTAGTTCATATTGAGTACCGTACTCAGGTTTCAGGTTATCTCCATGATTGACATCTTCAGAACTGGTTACTGAACCCTGTGGTGTAAAGCTTTTTGAATAATTAACGTAAATGCTACCATTAGCCATTGGCGAGTAAATTACCCCAAACTTAGGCGACACGGCATAGCTGTTTTCACCTTCTCCGTCTTTCTTCTGTTCGTCGTAACGCACACCAGCAAGCAATTTCCATTGATCATTAAGCGTCATCAAATCCTGTAAATAGAAACCGTAATACTTGTATTCGCTTGGGTTGCTTAGCTTACCTTGGTGATAATCAAGATCTTGCTGAATAATTGGTTGCCCAGGAATTACGGGCTGACTTTTGCCTTTCTGAATTTGCTGCTGATAGAAATAGTCTAAATAGTTAGCTCCAATAAGGAATTGATGCTCCATTCCTGCCAAAGAAAATTCACCCGTGAAATCGACATAGGCCGTTTTATGCTGCCAATCGTCATAACGGTCGAATGGTTTGATGTTATAACCATCTTTGAATGGATCTTCAGAGCCTTCAATCAAACTTGGCGCAGAGTCTAAACGTTGGCGATTAAACTGCTGATCGTTATAACCGACTTTGATTTTCCAATCATCACTCATCTGCCAAGTTAAATCGGCACCTAAGTTAGAGACTGTGTTATCGGTAAAGGCCCAAGGTGCATCCCATACGGTTTTACGTTCACCGATAACATTACCTTGTTTATCTAACCACCCACCCGCATCAATGCCTGCTTTATCTTGGGTATGATCGTACTTAACCGATAACAGAACATCATCACTGACATCAAATTCTAAGTTTAAGTAGCCCAACCAACGGTCACGCTCTTGGTTCTCATCGTTAGCGGAATACTCACGCCAGTATTTTGTGTCTTGCTTCACTAACACGCCGCGGTAACGAAGACTCTGAGCATCATTTAAGCTGCCGCCAGCATCTAGCTGAGCACGGGTCGAACCAAAACCATCAGTATCAAAACCTAAATCGAGCATTGAATCATAGGTCGGTTTCTTAGTGACCATATTCACTAAACCACCAGGGCCAG
Source organism: Shewanella sp. SM23 (assembly GCF_025654295.1). Taxonomy (NCBI): domain Bacteria; kingdom Pseudomonadati; phylum Pseudomonadota; class Gammaproteobacteria; order Alteromonadales; family Shewanellaceae; genus Shewanella; species Shewanella sp. SM23. Next base: position 65,158 of record NZ_JAKKRM010000020.1, on the reverse strand, counting down.
ATTGGCCGTACAACATGCTCGAAGGACCTTTCAATACTTCGACTTGCTGTAAAGTTTCAATTGGTTGTACGTAGTGAGACCATTGTTGATGGCCATTGATAAGATAACCATTACCCGAATCGAGCTCGAAGCCGCGGATACTGAAGACTTGACGGTTCCAGCGTGTGGTTCCCGCTGTCACACTCGAATCATTAACTAATACTTCCGCTAGATTGGTTGCCAACTGTTCATCAGTCACAAAATCAGGGATAACATTAACAGACTGTGGAGTATCCATTAAGTCGATATCGCCACGCATGGCACCCGATGCACTACCGACTTTATAGTCGTTAAAAGTACGGCCAGTCACATTGATGCGCTCAATATTTTTATCGCTCGCCACTTCTGCAATAACCGGCATAGCCATTAATGCCGAGCCTACAGCTAAACCTATAACTGAATAATTAAATACCATTGCCAACACCTCAAATAGACCTTTCGTCTTAGAATTGCAGGCAATATAAATGAGAAGTGTTTTTATTTTCTCTTCTTTACGAAAATTTACAATTGAGTGTGATAGTGATCAAATTAACTTAAAAACCAACAATTTGCACATACCACAAAAACATGAAGTAAATCTTAATTATTAAGCATTACTTAATAAAAAGGCTTTTTAGTGCAACACATTGAACACAATAAAGATAAAAGCGGCACATGGCCGCTTTTTTGACATTAAGTTGAGTTTTAAAACTTACTTTTTAATTTTCACTGGACGTTGCCAACCTGTGAGGTGTTTTTGTTTAACACGAGTGATCACTAACTCATTCTCACCTACATCACGGGTAATCGTTGAACCGGCCCCTAAAGTTGCCCCTTTACCTATGGTCACTGGAGCCACCAACTGAGTGTCAGAGCCGACAAAGACGTTATCTTCGATAACAGTAAGATGCTTATTCGCGCCATCATAGTTGCAGGTAATAGTACCAGCACCAATGTTGACGCCATCACCAATGATGGCATCGCCTAAATAGGCTAAGTGCCCTGCTTTTGATCCCACGCCAATCACCGCTTTTTTCACTTCAACAAAGTTGCCTATATGTGCATCTTGCTTAAGCTCTGCTCCCGGACGTAAACGGGCAAATGGGCCAGCACTGGCAGCAACGCCAAGCGTAGCACCTTCGATAATAGAGTAAGGCTTGATCTCAGCATCATCGGCAATCTCGCAATCAATTAAAATCGCGCCTGCGCCAATAGTGACATTATTACCCAAGGTCACTTTGCCTTCGAATATCACATTAATATCGATCATCACATCCATACCAACAGTGACTTCACCACGGATATCGATACGGCTTGGGTCGCGAAGGTTCGCCCCCGCCAACATGAGCTTTTCGGCTTCACGAGCTTGGTAAGCACGTTCAAGTTGCGCTAATTGCATGCGATTATTGGCGCCTTCCACTTCAATGGCCGATTGTGGCTGAGCAGTATCAATAGCAACGCCATCAGCGTGCGCCATAGCAATAATATCCGTTAGATAATATTCACCTTGAGCATTATTGTTCGATAAACGGCTCAACCAAGTTTTAAGTTGTTTACCCGGAACCGCCATGATGCCGGTGTTAATTTCGTTGATCAGCAACTGTTCTGCAGTCGCATCTTTTTGCTCAATAATTCCAATGACTTTTCCTTGCTCACGGACAATACGGCCATAACCCATAGGATTAGCTAAATTCACTGTTAAAATAGCAACGCCATTTTCAGGACGGGCGTCGAGTAAGGCTTCGAGAGTTGATGTCTGGATCAACGGCACATCGCCATAAAGAATAAGTACTGTATCGCTGTCGGCGATATGTGGGCTAGCCTGTGCAACCGCATGACCTGTGCCTAATTGCTCGGCTTGCAATACCCAGTTAAGTTGTTGCTCACCCAAACAGGCTTGTAGCTTGTCGGCACCATAACCATAGACTAACTGAATAGAGTCACTGCCAACTTTATTAGCGGTATCGATGACATGTTGCACCATGCTCTTATGGGCGATGGGATGTAATACCTTAGGAAGATCAGAGCGCATCCGTGTTCCCTTGCCAGCCGCTAAGATCACTACATTTAATGCCATTACCATATCCTTGAACAAATACCCAAGAGGGTGAAAAATTACGGTCGATTTTGTGGCGCAATTTTAACGGAAAGCACATCGAAAAGCGAAGTAGATAGCAATGCTAGTCAATCAAAGACATGCAAGAATGCCAATCTATCCCATTTTTAGACACAAAAAAGGCGACCATAGGGTCGCCTTTTTTCACAAACAATAACCTTATCTGGCAATGTTTTTCTTGATGGTTTCAACAACACGTAATTGAGCCATAGCCTTAGCTAACTCAACCATAGCCGCGTCATAATTGAAGTCAGCGCCAGCAGTTGCCATATGGGCTTCTGCACGACGCTTAGCTTCTAATGCCGCTTGCTCATCAATATCTTTGGCACGCATAACCACATCAGCCAATACGGAGACAGAAGAAGGCTGCACTTCCAGAATACCACCTGAAAGGTAAAACACTTCTTCACTGCCGTCTTGCTTGACGATGCGCGCCATGCCAGGTTTGATATAACTAAGCAAAGGAGCGTGGCCATGCATTATGCCCAACTCACCTTCAGAACCAGTCACTTGCAGCGAAGCTACACGACCAGAGAAGATTTTGCTCTCTGCGCTTACAATATCAAGATGTACTGTCATGGCTGCCATCCCGTTCTCCTTAAAAAACTAAGTATGAATACTTAGTTATTTCTTTTTGTTCGCTTTCTCGATGACTTCATCGATTGAGCCAACCATGTAGAACGCTTGTTCTGGCAGGTGATCAAACTCACCGTTCAAAATACCCTTAAAGCCACGGATAGTGTCTTTCAGAGAAACGTACTTACCAGGAGATCCAGTAAAGACTTCTGCTACGAAGAAAGGCTGAGATAAGAAACGCTCAATCTTACGAGCACGGAATACGACAGTCTTGTCTTCATCAGACAATTCATCCATACCCAGAATCGCAATAATGTCTTTCAGCTCTTTGTAACGTTGCAGTACAGTTTGCACGCCGTTAGCAACGTCATAATGCTCTTGGCCAACAACCAATGGATCTAATTGACGTGAAGTCGAATCCAATGGGTCAACCGCTGGGTAAATACCCAGAGAAGCAATTTGACGTGACAGTACAACAGTCGCATCTAAGTGAGCGAAGGTTGTTGCTGGTGACGGATCGGTCAAGTCATCCGCAGGTACGTATACCGCTTGTACAGAAGTAATAGAACCCGTCTTAGTTGAAGTGATACGCTCTTGCAGAACGCCCATCTCTTCAGCCAATGTTGGTTGATAACCTACCGCAGAAGGCATACGACCTAACAGTGCAGATACTTCAGTACCGGCTAAGGTATAACGATAGATGTTGTCAACGAACAACAGTACGTCACGACCTTCGTCACGGAACTTCTCTGCCATAGTCAGACCAGACAGTGCAACACGCAAACGGTTACCTGGAGGCTCGTTCATCTGACCATAAACCATGGCCACTTTGTCGAGAACGCCAGAATCTTTCATCTCGTAGTAGAAGTCGTTACCTTCACGAGTACGTTCACCTACACCGGCGAATACAGAAAGACCCGAGTGGGCTTTAGCGATGTTGTTAATCAGTTCCATCATGTTAACTGTCTTACCAACACCCGCACCACCGAACAAACCGACTTTACCGCCCTTAGCGAATGGACAAACAAGGTCGATAACCTTGATGCCAGTCTCTAACAGTTCAGTAGAGCTTGATTGATCTTCGTATGAAGGAGCTGTACGGTGAATGACATAACGCTCTTCTTCACCGATTGGACCCGCTTCATCAATAGGCTCGCCTAATACGTTCATGATACGGCCAAGAGTGGCGGTACCAACTGGAACAGTAATAGGTGAACCTGAGTTTACTACTTCAAGACCACGACGCAGACCGTCAGAAGAACCCATAGCGATGGTACGAACTACACCACCACCTAGCTGTTGCTGAACTTCCAGCACCAAACCATTACACGGGCCTTCACCTACGATTTTCAGAGCGTCATATACTTGAGGTACGGCATCTTGTGGGAACTCTACGTCCACAACCGCGCCAATCACTTGGACAACAGTACCTGTGCTCATGATTAATCCTCTAAAACTTGTATTCGTTACCTAACCTAAACCGCAGAGGCACCAGAAACAATTTCCGACAGTTCCTGCGTAATCGCAGCCTGACGGGCCTTGTTATAGACCAGTTGCAAGTCGTTGATAAGCTCACCCGCGTTGTCTGTTGCCGACTTCATTGCCACCATACGGGCAGCTTGTTCAGAGGCAATGTTTTCAACAACACCTTGGTAAACCTGAGATTCTACATAACGGACCAATAAAGTATCCAAAAGTGCTTTTGGATCTGGCTCGTAGATATAATCCCAACGATGAGCAGTTTCATCATCTTCTGATTTAGGCAAAGGTAGCAGCTGCTCGATCACAGGAGTCTGCGTCATAGTATTCACAAATTTGTTAAATACCACGTACAGACGATCCAGCTTGCCTTCGTTGTAAGCTTCTAGCATGACACCGACTGTCCCGATCAAGTCAGCGAGCTTTGGAGCATCGCCTAAACCTGAAGCGTGAGCAGACACTTGTCCACCGAAGTTTTTGAAAAACTGCACACTACGTGCACCGATAGGGCAAAATTCAAATTCTGCACCTTGGGCTTTCCAGCTTTTCACGTCTGCAATAACCTTTTTGAAAAGGTTAACGTTCAGACCACCACAAAGGCCACGGTCGGTTGCTACAACAATGTAACCAACCCGCTTAGCCTCTCTCACCTCCAAATAGGGGTGTTTATACTCGAGAGAACCTTGCGCGACGTGACCGATCACCTTACGCATGCTTTCCGCATATGGACGGCTCGCAGCCATGCGTTCCTGCGCTCTGCGCATTTTGCTGGCTGCCACCATTTCCATGGCGGACGTGATCTTCTGAGTGTTTTTCACACTCGCGATCTTGGTTTTAATCTCTTTAGCGCCGGCCATCTCTACTCTCCAATCTGGACCTGAGGTGTCTTAAGACACCTCTATCATTGTTACCAGGTTTGGGTTGCTACGAACTTGTCGAGGCCAGCTTTTAATTCAGCTTCGATATCAGCGCTATAATCGCCAGTATCATTGATAAGCTTCATTAAAGGAGCATGCTCGCTGTTCATGAACGAGAGCAGAGCGGCTTCGAAATTACCGACCTTATTCAGCTCAACACTCTTCAGGTAACCTTTTTCAGCTGAGAAAATAGACACAGCTTGAGCGGCTACGCTCATAGGAGCATATTGCTTTTGCTTCATCAGTTCGGTAACACGCACACCATGCTCAAGCTGAGCACGTGTTGCATCGTCAAGATCAGATGCAAATTGCGAGAACGCAGCAAGCTCACGATACTGTGCTAGTGCGGTACGAATACCACCAGACAGTTTCTTGATGATCTTAGTCTGAGCCGCACCACCAACACGAGAAACAGAAATACCTGGGTTAACCGCTGGACGTAGGCCAGAGTTAAACAGATCGGTCTCAAGGAAGATCTGACCATCGGTAATAGAAATTACGTTGGTCGGTACGAATGCAGAAACGTCACCCGCTTGCGTTTCAATAATCGGCAGCGCGGTTAAAGAACCAGTTTTGCCAGTTACTGCACCTTTAGTGAACTTCTCTACATAAATCGCGTTAACGCGTGATGCACGCTCTAATAAACGTGAGTGTAGATAGAATACGTCACCTGGGTAAGCTTCACGGCCTGGTGGACGCTTGAGCAGTAACGAAATTTGACGATAAGCAACTGCTTGCTTAGACAAATCATCGTATACGATCAAAGAATCTTCACCGCGGTCACGGAAGTATTCACCCATAGAACAACCAGAATATGGCGCTAAGTATTGTAGAGCAGCGGCTTCAGAAGCAGTTGCAACAACAACGATAGTGTTAGCTAACGCACCGTGTTCTTCTAGCTTGCGTACTACGTTAGCGATAGTAGAAGCCTTTTGGCCAATCGCGACGTATACACATTTAATGCCAGAATTTTTCTGGTTGATAATTGCGTCGATCGCCATTGCTGTTTTACCAGTTTGACGGTCGCCAATGATCAATTCACGTTGACCACGCCCGATCGGGATCATGGCATCAACGGCTTTGTAACCAGTTTGAACTGGTTGATCAACAGACTGACGTTCAATAACACCTGGTGCGATAACTTCAATTGGCGAGAAACCATCGTTATCGATAGGTCCTTTACCGTCAATTGGCTCACCTAGAGTGTTAACAACGCGGCCAAGAAGACCGCGGCCAACTGGAACTTCCAGAATACGGCCAGTCGTTTTCACTTTTACGCCTTCTGCTAAATCAGCATAAGGACCCATTACTACGGCACCGACAGAATCACGTTCAAGGTTCAACGCGATTGCAAAACGGTTACCAGGCAGTTCGATCATCTCACCTTGCATCACGTCGGCTAGGCCGTGGATGCGGATGATGCCGTCACTTACCGCAACGATAGTACCTTCGTTACGAGATTCGCTAACGACTTCGAACTGCTCGATCCGCTGCTTAATCAGATCGCTGATTTCAGTGGAATTCAGTTGCATGCTCAAACTCCCAATTACGACTGCAGCTTATCAGACAGACGCGATAACTTACCGCGGACCGAGCCATCGATGACTAGGTCTCCTGTCTTAATGATTACACCGGCGATGAGCGCGGCGTCAGTGCTACAATTCAGCTTAACTTTGCGTGCGAGACGTTTCTCTAAAGAAATACTAATCTGCTGTTGTTGTTCAGAGCTCAACTCAGTTGCAGAAACCACATCGGCTTCTACTTCTTTTGCCCACTCATTACGGTATTCAGTAAATAACTGAGATACAGCAGGTAGCACCTTTAAGCGACCGTTTTCAGCCATTACCTTTATCAGGTTCTGACCTTGCACATTGACTTGCTCACCACACACACTAATAAAGAGTGCTGCGAGCTTAGTGCTGGCTAAAGAGCCAGCTAACAGTGGTTGCATGGTTTCGTTTTCACTCACCAATGCGGCAAACGTGAGCATTTCAGCCCAAGAATCCACTGCATCTTGTTCAATAGCAAAGTCAAAAGCTGCCTTTGCGTAAGGGCGAGCGATGGTGGTTAATTCAGCCATAACTCAACTCCCTTATCAAATTTCAGCGACTAGTTTATTAACTATGTCACTGTGGGCGGCTGGATCAATAGAACGCTCAAGGATCTTCTCAGCACCCATGATGGCAAGAGTAGCAACCTGCTTACGCAGATCCTCTTTGACGCGATTACGTTCAGCTTCAATTTCTGCTTTACCCTGAGCGATGATTTTAGCACGCTCAGCGTCTGCTTCGGTTTTGGCTTCTTCAACTATTTGAGCTTTACGCTTGTTAGCTTGCTCAATAATTTCATTAGCCGTTACCTTGGCTTCTTTTAGTTGGTCAGTCGCTTTCGCTTGTGCCAACTCCAGGTCTTTTACCGCACGATCAGCATCAGCTAGACCGTCAGCAATCCTTTTTTGGCGCTCTTCGATGGCATTCATCAAAGGGGGCCATACAAACTTCATGCAAAACCACACGAAGATGATAAAGGCGACCGTCTGACCGATTAGGGTAGCGTTGAAATTCACAACAGCCTCCTATTTAGAGTTAAGACAGAAGCGTTTTTTACAGCATTGCACCCAGTGGGTTGGTAAATAGCATAAATAATGCGATACCAACACCGATCATAGTTACGGCGTCAAGAAGACCCGCTACGATGAACATTTTAACTTGTAGCATAGGAGCCATTTCTGGTTGACGCGCAGCGCCTTCCAAGAACTTACCGCCTAATAAGCCGAAACCGATTGCAGTACCAAGAGCACCCATACCAATCAGCAGAGCAACAGCGATAGCTGTCATGCCTAAAATCGTTTCCATCTGTATCTCCAGTATCTAAATCTATATTAGTTGATGATTTAGTTTAAAATTTCTTCAGCAATCCTTAATGATCTTCATGCGCCATGCTTAAATAAACAATGGTCAACATCATGAAGATAAACGCCTGCAGCGTGATAACCAAAATGTGGAATATTAACCAGCCCAGTTGCAGAGTCACACCTAGGGTAGATAATAACAAGTTGGTACCATACATCAGCGCAATAAGGATGAAGATCAACTCACCTGCGTACAAGTTACCAAAGAGTCGCAATGCCAATGAAATTGGCTTAGCAATCAAAGTAACAGTCTCTAATAGGAGGTTGACGGGTATCATTGCCTTATGGTTAAAGGGCTGTAGTGTCAATTCTTTAACAAACCCAGACACACCTTTGACCTTAATGCTGTAAAAAATAATCAGCACGAACACACCAATAGCTAAGCTAAAAGTAATGTTAACGTCAGTCGTCGGAACCGCTTTTAGATAGGGAATACCCATTAAACTTGCTGCGTGAGGCAGCCAATCTACAGGGATCATATCCATGAAGTTCATCATGAATACCCATACAAAAATGGTCAGAGCTAAAGGCGCGATCAGAGCATTGCGACCATGAAAACTTTCTTTCACGCTGTTATTTACGAACTCGACGATAATCTCAACAAAACATTGCAGTTTGCCAGGAACACCGGAAGTCGCTTTTTTACCAACGCTGCGGAAAATCCACAGGAACAGAACACCAAGACCAACCGAAAAGAACAACGAATCAATGTGCCATGTCCAAAAGCCTTCACCAACACTTAAGTTGGTAAGGTGATGTTGGATATAGCCCTGCGGTGTTAACGCTTCACCAGTTGCAGCCATGATTCATCCCACTTAACTTTGCTTGAAGTATAAAGGAGCTGTCCAATGCACGATTAGCGTCAGCACATAACAAACAAAAAGCGGCATAAAAGCGACCTTAAGATTGATAAACACAAACGAAAACATTGCGATGGTTAACAGCAACTTTACCGCTTCCCCCCAGTAAAAAGTCTTTATGACTTTTGCAGCTGAACTTGCTCCCGTGTGGGAGAAAGCGAGGGTTGCGAATACAAAATTAGGGAGCACAGCGATTGAACCACCTGCTAATGCAGAATAGCCAAACTGAACTCCCCACACGGCGAAAAAGAGAATTGAAGCACCCCCAGCGACCGCCGCCTGCATCATCACCAATTTATAGGCTGACCACCGGCCACGACGCGCTAAAACCTTACTCAATTCATCCTCTCCGCATTCATACTTTTTGTTTCGATGACCGGATGACAAATACCCGTATTTATGTCGATGCACAAAAAGCTTGCGAAAGTATACCTTTTCACGCCTTCATTGCAACTTTGAGATAAGGAAAAACAACACTTTTAACGTGATCTCGCGCCAAACGAGTTAAAACGTAAGATTAGCATCTGTCACAAATTTACATTAAAAACTGTTAATCTACAGACATTAATGAATTTTACTAAGAATTCCGTCTAATTCAGCCAGATTCTGATAGTTAATTACAATTTTACCCGTGCCCTTACTGCTATGAGCGATCGAAACCTTGGCACCTAATCTTTCAATTAACTGCTGCTCTAAACGACAAACATCTTGATCTTTAGTCGTAGTTTCGGCTTGTTTAGGCGGATTTAAGGTTTGATTAATTAATCGTTCAGTTTCGCGAACGGTTAATTCCTTAGCGGCCACTAATCTCGCAAGATTTGTTTGTTCTTCTCCCTCAATTGCCAACAAAGCGCGAGCATGACCCATATCAATGTCGCCATACTCGAGTAGACGCTTAACCGGCTCATTTAAGCCGTTTAAACGTAACAAGTTAGATACACTCGCTCTGGATTTTCCCACAACATCGGCAACCTGTTGGTGAGTCAGTTCAAACTCTTGCATTAAACGTTGCAATGCAATGGCTTCTTCCATGGCATTTAAGTCTTCACGCTGGATGTTTTCAATCAAAGCAATAGCAACAGCGGCTTCATCAGGTACTTGCTTTACTATGCAGGGGATTTTATTCAAGCCAGCAAGTTGCGCAGCACGCCAACGACGTTCACCCGCAATGATCTCATACATGTTATTCGTCACTTGTCTCACAACGATAGGCTGAATAATGCCTTGGTTGCGGATAGAGTGTGCCAGTTCTTCCAACGCTTCGGGGGACATGTCTTTACGAGGTTGATACTTACCTGGCTGTAATAAGTCTAAATCGAGATGGATAAGCTCTTCTTTTTTATCGACAACATCAGCTTCGTCAGTGTGCTTTTTACTGGCGGCATGACTGTTACTCAGTAGGGCATCTAACCCTTTGCCTAATCCTCTTTTTTTCAACGTCATGGTGATCCTTTACGCTTGCTTAGCCTGAGTTTGTTGTTCTGAACGACGGATCATTTCACCCGCAAGCGCTAGATACGCCTTAGCGCCAGCACTCGATTTATCGTAATACATAGCAGGCGCTCCAAAACTTGGTGCTTCTGCTAGCCTCACATTACGTGGGATAACGGTACGATAGACTTTGTCACCAAAATGTTGTTTTAGCTGATCGGACACATCATTAGACAAACGATTACGCGGATCATACATAGTACGTAAAATGCCTTCGATGCCAAGTCCAGGATTAACCATAGCAGCAAGCTTAGTGATGGTATCAATCAGCGCAGTTAAGCCTTCGAGGGCATAATATTCACACTGCATAGGCACGAGTACAGAGTCGGCCGCAGACATAGCGTTTACGGTCAACATGTTCAATGAAGGAGGGCAGTCGATAAAGATATAATCATATTGATCTTTGATCGGTGCGAGCGCGTTACGCAAACGGATCTCTCGGGCAAAAAACTCCATCAATTTGATTTCTGCCGCAGTGACATCGCCATTACTGGCGATCAGATCATACTTACCCGCAGTGTTTTTAATGACGATCTCGTCGAAGGATTTTTCTTCAACCAATAATTCATAGGCTGTATTAGCTACGTCATACTTATCGACACCGCTCCCCATGGTGGCATTACCTTGAGGATCGAGATCGATCAATAATACTTTACGTTTTGTTGCTGCTAACGAAGCGGCGAGGTTAACGCAAGTAGTTGTTTTTCCTACGCCACCTTTCTGGTTAGCCACGGCAATCACTTTACCCACAATATCACCCTGTATGTAAATGCTGGTTTATTGCCCTTGCTTATAAATGATTTATTTATCACTTTTAAGCCTGTTATCCTTTGATTATCTTCAATAAATGTCTTTTTTCATCGAGTTTAGGCACCTTAAGCTCGATAACTTCTTTCACCACAAATCCACTTGGAATATGTTGCATCTCTTCATCATTCAACTGGCCTTTAAGTGCATAAAACTGTCCGTGTTCAGCGGGGAGATGATGGCACCAAGTCAGCATATCTTGGATTGAGGCAAATGCACGACTTAATACGCCGTCGAATTTATCCTCCGGTTGATAAGCTTCTACGCGGCTTTCAACTGAGCTGATGTTATGTATGCCTAATTCAAAAGACACTTGTTTTTGAAAACGAATACGTTTACCTAAGCTATCCAATAACACAAATTTTTTATCGGGATTCATAATGGCTAACGGGATCCCAGGTAAACCCGGTCCAGTGCCTACATCGATAAAACGTTCACCTTGCAGGTGTTTTGAAACCACTAAACTGTCCATGATATGACGGATCAGCATAGCTTCGGGATCTCTCACCGATGTCAGGTTATAGGCTTTATTCCATTTGTTGAGCATACCAACAAAATCAATTAGTTGTTTTTTCTGCTCGACGGTTGCGGGCAAATTAATTTCGGCTAAATAAGCCTCTAACTGGGCAGATAACACTGAGCAACCTCAACAAAGATACGATTATGAACGTGAAGGCTATTATGAAGCCCGAAAACGATGAAGGGAAGCCTGAATGCTTCCCTTCTATGACCTAAGCAGCGATTAAGCTAGCTTTTACGCACTCTTACGTAATAAACCACGCTTTTTGAGGTGAACCAACAAAATTGAAATAGCCGCAGGCGTAATACCAGAGATCCGTGAGGCTTGGCCTATGGTTTCTGGTTTATGGTTATTTAACTTAGCAATCACCTCGTTCGATAAGCCCGGTACTTCTTTATAATCGAGCGTCAAAGGTAAACCAGTGTTCTCATTACGCACAGCTTTGTTGATCTCTTCCTGCTGACGTTGAATATAACCAGAATACTTAACTTGGATCTGAACTTGCTCAGCCGCCTGTGGATCTTCAAGCCCAGGACCAAAACCTTCGATCTGCATCAACTTGCTGTAATCCATTTCTGGACGACGCAGTAATTCTTCAAATGATGCTTCGCGAGAGATCGGCGTATTCAAGTGTGGATTTAACGCATGGATCAAAGGTGAATTTGGATGCACCCATTGGGCGCGCAAACGTTGTAACTCAAGTTCGATCGATTCTAACTTCTCACTAAATGCCGCCCAGCGAGTATCGTCAACTAAACCTAATTCGCGACCTTTTGCCGTTAAGCGAATATCAGCATTATCTTCACGGAGTAACAAACGGTATTCGGCACGGCTAGTAAACATGCGATATGGTTCTTTGGTACCCAGAGTTGATAAATCGTCAACTAGTACTCCAAGATATGCTTCGTCACGGCGTGGACACCAGGCTTCTTTGCCTTGTACTTGCAGTGAGGCATTCATGCCTGCTAATAAACCTTGAGCACCAGCTTCTTCATAACCTGTAGTGCCGTTTATTTGGCCTGCAAAGAATAAACCGTTGATCGCTTTGGTTTCTAATGAGTTTTTCAGATCTCTCGGATCGAAATAATCATATTCTATCGCATAACCTGGACGCATGATTTCTGCGTTTTCCATGCCTTTGATCGAACGTACTAAATTCAACTGTACATCAAAAGGTAAGCTAGTAGAGATCCCGTTAGGATAGATCTCATTGGTATTTAAACCTTCTGGTTCGATGAAGATCTGATGCGAAGATTTATCCGCAAAGCGGTGGATCTTGTCTTCAATCGATGGACAATAACGTGGACCAATACCTTCGATGACGCCTGAATACATAGGGCTTCTGTCTAAACCACCACGAATAATTTCATGGGTTTTTTCATTGGTGTGAGTGATCCAGCAAGATATTTGTTTTGGATGATGACTGACATCCCCCATAAATGACATGACAGGTAACGGAGAATCGCCTTTCTGTTCAGCCATTAGAGAAAAATCGATCGTGTTTGCATCGATACGTGGCGGTGTACCTGTTTTTAAACGTCCGACTCGGATCGGTAATTCACGTAATCGATTTGCTAAAGCAATCGCTGGTGGATCGCCTGCACGACCACCGCTGTAGTTTTCTAAGCCTATATGAATTTTGCCGCTTAAGAATGTACCTGTTGTTAATACAACAGCTGGAGATTCAAAAGCTAAACCCATTTGGGTAACTACACCAACTACTTGATGATTTTCAACAATTAAGTCATCTACGGCTTGTTGGAAAATACGTAAGTTAGGTTGGTTTTGTAATATATTTTGGATTTTTTGACGATACAGTGCACGGTCAGCTTGTGCACGTGTTGCTCGTACTGCTGGGCCTTTACTTGAATTTAAGGTTCTAAATTGGATCCCTGCATAATCGGTTGCGATTGCCATTGCACCACCTAAGGCGTCAATTTCTTTCACTAAATGGCCTTTGCCTATGCCACCGATCGCTGGATTACATGACATTTGTCCTAACGTATCGATATTGTGCGTTAGTAATAATGTTTTTGATCCCATTCTTGCTGCTGCCAACGCGGCTTCAGTTCCGGCATGACCACCACCAACAACAATAACATCAAACCGTTCATGAAAATGCATGCCACTACCTTCAATTGCTAAGAGACTCAGTACGAGCCGAGCATTTTAGCATTTGCTTCGTCTTAGGTGAATGATCATTTTACGCTGTTCGATCGAGATGATCCGGACTAATAGATCTTAAGATCTTTATATAGATCTTCTTATTATGTTTACTATTAGGATCGCGTTTTTCTGTGCATAACCCAAATTCATTATATAAATCATTAATTAGCGCGATCTTGATCCTGTGATCTGATCGCGATCTAATGTCATTAAACATGGGGATAGATCGCCTACTTATCCACAAGGCGGATCATTAAGCAGATCGGACTGTGAATAGTACAGAGGTTAATCAGATCTAAATAATAGCTTATCCACATGTTTATACTTTAAATAAGTAAATTGTGGATAAATAGGATCTAAACTGTACATAGATCGGGACCTTATCCAATAAGCGATCTTAAATGTCCTGTTGCCATTGTGCTAACCATGCAAGGGCTGGGTCTTCCGGCACAGGATCAAGCTGTACATCGATCTGGATCTTATCCACAAAGGCTTTTGCATCGCAGTCTTGAATGGCCGAAATTAATTTTTCTGGGCCTTGGCAAAAGGTATCGTAACTTGAGTCACCAATTGCACATAAGGCAAAGTTTACTTGGCTGAGATCCGGTTTTTGCTCGGTAATTTCGTTGAAAAAAGGCTGAATATTATCTGGAAGATCACCAGCTCCATGAGTTGATGACACGATAATCCACAGTGCATGGGTGTCTATTTCGCACAATGTTGGGGTTAAATGAACTTGAACTTGGTGTCCTTGCTCCGTTAATTGGGCCATCATTTCGTCGGCAACATACTCTGCACTGCCCAATGTTGTACCAACGATTACTTCAATCTTTGCCATTATGATTTCTCAGTGTGTTGTTGTTTTTAAAACTAATTTCAATTAAATAGATAGCTGAATGGCTATTATTATGTTCATCATAAAGGAAATGTGGATAGGACCACAGAAGCAATACGTGATTTTTGCAGTTTTTGCATCCTTTATATAAGGTTGGTTTCGCTTACATGTTACCTTTAGCTTCTTGATACATAATTAATATATTTAAAAAGTTAATTTCATTTAAAATCAAATAATTATAATAGGATGGTCCATGACAACACCCGTAAATGCGCCCCAGTGGCCACGGCAAATTCCTTACATCATAGCCAGTGAAGCTTGTGAACGTTTTAGCTTTTACGGTATGCGGAATATTCTTACCCCATTCTTGATGACAGCACTTTTGTTGTCTATTCCAGAAGAACTGCGCGGAACTATGGCTAAGGATGTGTTCCATTCCTTTGTCATTGGAGTGTATTTTTTCCCGTTACTCGGTGGTTGGATTGCCGATCGTTTTTTCGGTAAATACAATACTATCTTATGGTTAAGTTTAATTTATTGTGTTGGCCATGCATTTCTCGCTATTTTTGAACACAGTATTCAAGGGTTTTATACGGGATTATTTTTAATTGCGCTCGGATCGGGTGGGATTAAGCCCTTGGTTTCTTCCTTTATGGGAGATCAATTTGATCAAACCAATAAAACATTGGCGCAGAAAGCGTTTGATCTGTTTTATTTTACGATTAACTTTGGCTCCTTCTTTGCCTCGTTATCTATGCCATTACTATTGAAATATTATGGTGCTGCGGTCGCATTTGGGATCCCTGGTGTCTTAATGTTTATTGCAACTGTGTTCTTCTGGTTAGGTCGAAAACGTTATGTGCATATGCCACCCGAGCCGAAAAATCCCCATGGTTTTTTACCCGTTATTCGTACCGCATTGCTCACTAAAATCGCTGGTCAAGCCAACATAGGTTTAGTGTTAGCTTTAGTTGGGATAATTTCTGCAGCGTATGCCTTAGTGAATATTCCAACCTTAGGTATCGTTGCTGGTTTGTGTTGTGCGTTAGTGCTAGTGATGGGATTTGTTGGCGCTGGGGCTTCATTGCAACTCGAACGCGCTAGGGGGATCCATCCGGATATCGCCGTTGATGGGGTGCGTTCAGTACTACGGATCTTAATCTTATTTGCGTTAGTGACTCCTTTTTGGTCTTTGTTCGATCAGAAAGCGTCCACTTGGATATTGCAAGCCAATGACATGTCTAAACCGGAATGGTTTGAACCCGCTATGATGCAAGCTTTAAACCCATTATTAGTTATGTTACTGATCCCAT
This sequence comes from Shewanella sp. SM23, assembly GCF_025654295.1. Lineage (NCBI taxonomy): Bacteria > Pseudomonadati > Pseudomonadota > Gammaproteobacteria > Alteromonadales > Shewanellaceae > Shewanella > Shewanella sp. SM23. Next base: position 49,149 of record NZ_JAKKRM010000020.1, on the reverse strand, counting down.
TTAATAACTTTGTGTTATATCCGGCGATTGAGCGCATGGGTATAAAGTTAACTGCTTTGCGTAAAATGGGGGCAGGGATTGCCATCACGGGCGTGAGTTGGATAGTCGTTGGTAGCATTCAATTGGTGATGGATGGCGGCTCGGTATTATCAATCTTTTGGCAGATTGTGCCCTATGCTTTGCTCACCTTTGGTGAAGTATTAGTCTCTGCCACTGGGCTAGAGTTTGCCTACAGCCAAGCGCCTAAAGCCATGAAAGGCACTATCATGAGTTTTTGGACCTTATCAGTGACCGTCGGTAACTTATGGGTGTTACTGGCGAACGTCAGTGTGAAAAGTCCGGCTGTGACCGAACAAATTGCCCAGACGGGGATCAGCATTACCGCATTTCAGATGTTTTTCTTCGCAGGTTTTGCCATCTTGGCGGCATTGATGTTTGCGCTTTATGCAAGATCCTATCAAATGCAAGATCATTACCGCCACGTCGAATCATGAGGATGGGTGGAAATATTCGGTTGTAGATAAAAAATCAGCCCATATCGTATGGGCTGATTTATATGAAAATAATATTAAGGTTAGTTATTTTCCAATACAGAAAGAGCTAAAAATTTTGCCTAAGAGATCATCTGAGGTGAAGCGGCCAGTGATTTCTGATAGTGCTAATTGGCACATGCGTAACTCTTCTGCCAGCAGTTCTCCTGCTAGATATACTTCTAATTGTTCTTTACCCAATTGCAGATGGTTTGCGGCGAGTTCAAGGGCTTCTAAGTGACGACGCCGGGCGATAAAGCCACCTTCGAGGTTACTCTGGTAGCCCATGAGTGATTTTAAATGCTGCTTTAACTGTTCAACACCTAAGCCTGTTTTCGCCGAGATCCGGTAAACACTATAACCTTGTTCCTCTGTCATCATTAAGTCTTCGCCAGTGAGATCGGCTTTATTGCGGATCACTGTCACACCTAAATTTGAGGGCAGGCGATCGACAAAGTCAGGCCAAATATCATGGGGATTAACGGCGGCTGTGGTGGTGCCATCAACCATAAATAACACCCGATCGGCACTGTTTATTTCATTCCAAGCGCGTTCTATACCAATTTGTTCAACGGTATCTGTCGTATCACGTAGACCTGCGGTATCGATAATGTGCAGTGGCATGCCATCTAAGTGGATGTGCTCGCGTAATACATCCCTTGTTGTACCGGCAATTTCGGTAACGATAGCCGATTCTTTACCGGCTAAAGCGTTTAATAAGCTGGATTTTCCGGCGTTAGGACGACCCGCGATCACGACTTTCATGCCTTCGCGGATGATAGAACCTTGTTTAGCACTGGCTTGCACTAGGTCAAGTTTGTCGATGATTTTGTAGAGTGCATTGGCAATTTTACCATCACTTAAAAAGTCGACTTCTTCATCGGGGAAATCAATCGCAGCTTCTACATATAAACGTAGGTTAGTGACTTGATCCACCAGCTCATGGACTTCCTTAGAAAATTCACCCTGGAGTGATTGCAGCGCGCTTTTAGCCGCTTGCTCACTGGTGGCATCGATAAGATCGGCAATCGCTTCGGCTTGGGTTAAGTCTAGCTTGTCGTTCATAAAGGCTTGTTCGCTGAACTCACCGGGTTTGGCTATTCGAATACCACCGACTTCCATTACACGTTTGATCAGCATGTCTAGAACGATTTGGCCGCCGTGGCCTTGAAGTTCCAATACATCTTCGCCGGTAAAGGAATTGGGTCCTTTAAAAAACAGCGCTATGCCTTGGTCGATTACTTGGCCTGTTGCACTTTTAAAGTCGCAATAATCGGCATATCTCGTTTTAGGAAGATGACCCAATACGGCCATAGCGACATCACTGGCCTTGTTGCCTGAAATTCGGATGATGCCAACGCCGCCACGTCCGGGCGCGGTGGCTTGAGCCACGATAGTGTCAGTTGTCACGGAAATACCCACCAAACTAATATCTACCAAATCATGTAAAGGAAAAGGCGGCTAATTAAGCCGCCTTTAGTATTATTTTCACTTTATGCTTTGCTAAAGGTAGGGCTTATTTTAAGCCTTTTTTCTCAAGACCTGCATAAATAATCTTCTGCTGCGTGATGGCAACTATGTTACCTACTAACCAGTACAGTACTAGACCTGATGGGAACCACAGGAAGAATACGGTAAAGATTACTGGCATCCATTGCATCATTTTCACTTGCATTGGATCCATTGTCGGCGCAATTGGTTGCATCTTCTGCATTACAAACATAGAGACGCCCATCAGCAGCGGCAGTATGTAGTAAGGATCTTGTACCGATAAATCGTGGATCCACAGCATAAATGGTGCATGACGTAATTCGAAGCTTTCTAGCAATACCCAGTATAAAGCAATGAAGATTGGCATCTGTAAAATAATAGGTAAACAGCCACCCATAGGGTTAACTTTTTCTTTCTTATACAGTTCCATCATGGCTTGACCCATCTTTTGACGGTCATCACCAAAGCGTTCTTTTAAATCTGTCAGCTTAGGTTGCAGATTACGCATCTTCGCCATTGAGGTGTACTGTGCTTTTGTCAGCGGGAACAGTAAACCACGAACGGTTAACGTGATTAGAATAATTGCCACACCCCAGTTACCGACGAATGATTGATAGAACATCAATAGCCAGTGAATAGGAACCGCTAACCACCATAAGAAACCGTAATCGACCACTAGGTTTAAGGTTTCAGAAATCGCTGACAGTGCCGCTTGATCCTTAGGACCTACATAGAACTGTGAGCTAATTTCTTGGCTGGCACCAGGTGCAATATCGTATACCGCGCCGCGGAAACCAATATTAGCTAGACCGCCAGCACTGACACTAGAAAAAATGGTGTTACTGTCAGTTGCGGGTGGCACCCAAGCTGAAACGAAATAGTGTTGTAACATGGCTGCCCAACCGCCTAAAGTGGCTTGGTTCAGGTTACTTTTGGCCATGTCGTCAAAGTTGTATTTTTCATAGCGCACATCATTCGTTGAGAACGCACCACCACGATAGGTAGGCATCATCATGCTGCTTTCAGATGGCTTGATCGTTTGTTTAATCTGACCGTACATTTGAACTTGCAGTGGTGCTGCTGAAGTGTTGTTGATTTTATAGTCAACATCTATGTTGAACTTACCGCGATGGAATACGAACACTTTAGTGTAAGTCACACCATTGTCAGCGATATAAGTTAACGGTACTTCTAAGGTATCTTGGCCTTCGGCTAAGGTATATTCAGTTGCCGTTGTGCTAAATGCGGCACGGCCTTTTGCGCTGCTATCAATACCATCGCGACCAATTAGGCCACTTTGAGCGATATAAGTGAAATCATTCGTTTGCTCAAGCAATACGAATGGTTGATCTTTCTCTAGTTCTTTTTTGTGCGAAACTAACGCAGCAAAAACGATGTCACCACCCACTGGATTGATCTGAATGTCTAACTGATCTGTTTTTACCGTAATCAGTTTGCTGTTTGCAGTAACTGCTGCAGCAGGAACACCTGTATCAGCTTCTGGAACATCGGCACTGTGCGAGCTTGCCGCGTTCGCCACTAAGGACGATTCGGTTGCAACGGGTTTAGGAGCTTTGTCTGCTTGCCACTGTTGCCACAGCAAAAAGCTGACAAACAGTAGTCCTATGAGCAATATATTGCGTTGAGATTCCATAGCCTATTTATTACACCTATCATTTTTAGGGGGGACGGGATCACTACCGCCGGGATGTAAAGGGTGACATTTTAATATGCGTTTCAATGCAAACCAACAACCTTTCGCGGTTCCATGCACTTTTATTGCTTCAATAGCGTAGTGAGAGCAGGTGGGATTGAAACGGCATCGAGGGCCCAGTATAGGGCTTATGAATACTTGATAGCCACGAATTAACGTGGTCGCTAGCCATTGTAGCGGCGACTGAGTTTGCGCCATAGCTTTTCTATCAATTTGTTGATTTCAGCGTTTTCCATTTCCATCACGCCATTTCTGACAAGCACAACAATATCAAGATGAGGAATGTCGTGTTGATTTAAGCGAAAACTATCTCTGATCACGCGCTTAATACGGTTACGTTGATTGGCGCGTTTTACATAGCGTTTAGCAACAGTAAGGCCCATACGCGGATGTTGTTCCGTGTTAGGAATAGCGAGCAAGGTAATTTCAGCAGAAGATGCTTTGATGGGATTGGAAAATACAGATTTAAATTGCGCGGGAGTTAACAAACGTAACTCCCGCGAAAAGGTATAGCTAGTCAACTAGTTACCCACTTATTAAGCAGATAAACGAGCGCGACCTTTCGCACGACGACGTGCAAGCACCTTACGGCCGCCTACAGTAGCCATACGAGCGCGGAAGCCGTGAGAACGCTTGCGCTTCAGGTTGCTAGGTTGAAAAGTACGTTTACTCATGATGGCAATCCGTCTTTGTTATTAGTGAACATATCCTTATCTCTAGGATAGAGGTAAGGGCAAAAAAGAGGCCGAATTGTAATCACAATACTTAGTCACGTCAACAACGAAAGTAAGTAAGTGCTTTATTTCTGCCAGCGTATCCTTAGATCAATCCCCAGAATACACCATAAGATGTGGATAACTCTGTGCACGGACACTACATGTAGTAGTGCAGGGGATCTTCGAGCCGATCGAAGGGGCGCCATTATAGATCAATGTGGATCGCTTAATAAAGCAGGATTTGCGGTTAGTGCTGAATAAAAGGATCGTTTTGGATCTTTGATGATCGAGGATATCCACATAGAATGATCTCGCTGGGGATAAATATTTTTTAAGGATAGCGATCCTTGAGATCTCGCTATAGAATACACCTCTTTTTTGATGATCTTTTGGGGATAACTAAGTGGCTGTTTCACTTTGGCAACAATGTATCGGACGACTGCAAGATGAGCTTTCTGCTCAGCAGTTCAGTATGTGGATCAGACCGTTACAAGCCGAAATGGATGGAGATACTCTGGTGCTTTATGCGCCCAACCGCTTCGTGCTTGATTGGGTCAGAGATAAGTACATCAATATCATTAATCAGTTCTTTACTGAGCAAATGGGTAGCGACGCGCCTAAATTGCGTTTCGATATCGGTAGTCGTCCTTCGGCGAAAAAGCCAAGTGTACCGGCACCGATTGCGCCAACTCGAGCACCCAATACCCAAACGAAAGCGACGGTAGGCACGACGTTTAATGTCCAAGCCGAGCCTATGGCGAACGCGAATCACCGCAGTAACATCAATCCTAGCTACCAGTTTGATAACTTCGTAGAAGGTAAGTCTAACCAATTAGGTAAGGCTGCGGCGTTACAAGTGGCTGAAAATCCGGGTGGTGCTTATAATCCACTATTTTTATATGGCGGAACAGGTCTAGGTAAGACTCACTTGTTGCACGCTGTAGGTAATGGGATCATTAAAAATAATCCGAATGCCAAAGTGGTTTACATGCATTCCGAGCGTTTTGTTCAGGACATGGTTAAAGCGCTGCAAAACAACGCGATCGAAGAATTTAAACGTTATTACCGTAGCGTCGATGCCTTGTTTATCGATGATATTCAATTTTTTGCCAATAAAGACAGATCCCAAGAAGAATTCTTCCATACCTTCAATGCGTTGCTTGAAGGGAATCACCAAATTATTTTGACTTCAGATCGTTATCCAAAAGAGATCGACGGTGTTGAAGACAGATTGAAATCGCGTTTCGGTTGGGGTTTAACTGTGGCGATTGAGCCACCAGAGTTAGAAACCCGCGTGGCGATTTTGATGCGTAAAGCTCAAGAGAGCGGCATTAATTTACCCGATGAAGTGGCTTTCTTTATTGCTAAGCGTTTACGCTCAAACGTGCGTGAGCTAGAAGGGGCGTTAAACCGCGTTATCGCCAACGCAAACTTCACGGGTCGGCCAATTACCATTGATTTTGTTCGTGAAGCCTTACGTGACCTCTTGGCACTTCAAGAAAAATTAGTCACTATAGACAATATTCAGAAAACCGTAGCTGAATACTACAAGATCAAGATGGCTGATATGTTGTCTAAGCGTCGTTCACGCAGTGTCGCGCGCCCAAGGCAAGTGGCAATGGCGTTATCCAAAGAATTAACTAACCAAAGCTTGCCGGAAATTGGTGATGCTTTTGGTGGTCGAGATCACACCACAGTGTTGCATGCCTGTCGTAAGATTGCTCAGCTACGGGAAGAGAGCCACGACATTAAAGAAGATTATGCTAATTTGATTAGAACCTTATCTTCTTAAAACAAGGAATTTGGACACTATGAAATTCTCAATTGATAGGGATGCCCTATTAAAGCCGTTGCAATTGGTGTGTGGTGCGGTAGAAAGACGCCATAATTTGCCCATTTTGTCTAACCTCCTTGTAGAAGTAAGTGGTCACTCACTTAAGCTGACCGGAACAGATTTAGAAGTCGAACTCGTGGGCCAAGTTGTGGTTCACGGTGATATCGAAGAAGGTCGTACTACGGTTCCGGCTAAAAAGCTGCTCGATATTGTTAAGTCTTTGCCAGAACAAAGCGAACTGAAAGTCGAACAACAAGATAATAAATGGTTGCTGCGTTCAGGCCGTAGCCGTTTTTCCTTAGCGACGTTGCCCGCAGAAGAATATCCCAACGTTGAAGCCTTCCAAGCTGAGATTGAATTTAGCTTGAAGCAGGGCGTATTGAAGTCGATTATCGACTCAACGCAATTTTCTATGGCTAACCAAGATGTGCGTTATTACCTCAACGGTTTATTGTTTGAAACTGAAGGTAATGTGTTGCGCGCTATTGCGACCGACGGCCACCGTTTAGCCTTAAGTCACCGTACGATTGAAGCACAATTACCTGAAAAACAAGTCATTGTTCCACGCAAAGGCGTAATGGAAATGGCGCGTTTATTGGAGTCGGATGATCTTGATATCGCGATTGCCATTGGTGATAATGCCATTCGTGCCACTACGGCTAACACTGTATTTACCAGCAAATTAGTCGATGGCCGCTTCCCTGATTATCGCCGTGTATTGCCAAAGGGCGGTGATAAAATAGTGATTGCGAGTCGTAATCACCTGAAGCAAGCGCTGACCCGCGCATCGATTTTATCGAACGAAAAATTCCGTGGTGTGCGTATTCAACTCGAAAATGGTCTGCTCAAGATCACCGCTAACAATCCTGAACAGGAAGAAGCGGAAGAGATCATCGATGTGGAATACAACAACCAAGCCTTAGAAATTGGTTTTAACGTCAGTTATTTACTCGACGTGCTCAACAACCTTAAGTCCGATGATGTGCGTATCACGCTCATTGATGGTAACTCCAGCGCCCTAATCGAAAACCATTTGGAAGAAGATTCCATGTATGTGGTTATGCCGATGCGCTTATAAACTATCGATTTTTACCTTACCCGTGTTTGTACCTCTGTCTTCGATGTCTATGCCGCTTAACGGCGGCATAGTGTTTAATACGCAGCATTGGCCATTCCTTCACTCATTTACCGATAGCCTTAGCCTGTTAAGTGTTATGAATCCTTGCCTTCGCCGTTTACGCGGCTTAATGAGTAATGCATGAGCCTGACCCGTCTTAATATCGAAGCGTTTCGCAACATTCAGTCCGCACAGTTAATCCCTGCACCTGGGATTAACTTGATTTATGGCCAAAATGGCAGCGGCAAAACCAGTATTCTTGAGGCGATTTATTTCCTCGGTATGGGACGTTCGTTTCGCAGCCATTTATCCCAACGAGTGATTAATAACGATGACGATAAGTTAACACTCTTTGCGACCTTAAATTTAGCGCGCGGTGACAGCAAAATCGGTTTGCGCCGATTTCGTAGTGGTGAGACTGAAGTGAGAATCGACGGCGAAAAAGTCAAACGTCTGTCGACATTAGCCGAAACCTTACCTATTCAAGTGATCACGCCTGAAAGCTTTTCTTTACTGTTTGAAGGTCCAAAATCCCGCCGACAATTTATCGATTGGGGCGCATTTCATGCTGACCCACAGTTTTATGGCGCTTGGACGAATGTTCGCCGCGTTCTTAAACAAAGAAATCAATTACTTAGAAATGGCTCAGCCTACAGTAATATTCAATTTTGGGACCAAGAGTTTGTGCGTTATGCCGAGCAGGTTACAGAAATACGAAACCATTATGTAGACTCGTTAAATGAGCTACTTAAGGGTATAATCGGGGAGTTTTTACCGAGTGTAGATGTGAAGGTTTCATTTACGCGCGGCTGGGATAGTAAAACGGATTTTGCAGAACTACTCGAAAACCAATATTCCAGAGATTTGGCCACAGGTCATACCGTCAGCGGTCCCCATAAAGCTGACCTTAGACTTCGTGTAGGCACTTTGCCGGCGCAGGATGCCCTGTCCCGTGGTCAATTAAAATTATTAGTCTGTGCACTGCGTATTGCACAGGGAAAGTTGCTCAAACAACAAATAGATAAACACAGTATTTATCTTGTGGATGATCTTCCGTCCGAGTTGGATGCACAGCATAGGCAGCTATTGCTTAAGCAGTTAACGGATACCGGAGCACAAGTTTTTGTGACCGCCATCGATCCTGCTGCAATAGTCGATTCGTTACACACGCCTCCCAGTAGGATGTTTCATGTGGAACAGGGACGTGTAACGGTAATTGAATAACCATTGAGAGAATAATATGTCAGAGAATAGTTACGATTCTTCGAGTATTAAGGTCCTTAAGGGCCTTGATGCAGTACGTAAGAGACCTGGGATGTATATTGGTGACACCGACGACGGTACGGGTCTACATCATATGGTGTTCGAAGTAGTCGATAACTCTATCGATGAAGCCTTAGCCGGCCACTGCAGCGATATTACCATTACTATCCATGTCGATGGTTCGGTTTCTGTTAAGGATGACGGCCGTGGTATTCCGGTCTCTATCCATGAGGAAGAAGGCGTATCGGCAGCAGAAGTTATCATGACGGTATTGCATGCCGGCGGTAAGTTCGACGATAACTCCTATAAAGTGTCTGGCGGTCTCCACGGTGTGGGTGTATCGGTTGTAAACGCTTTATCTAAAAAGCTGCAAATGACTATTCGTCGTGCAGGCAAAGTGTACGAGCAGTTTTATACTCACGGTGTGCCTGATGCGCCAATCAAAGAGATTGGTGATGCGACTAAAACCGGTACCGAAATCCGTTTTTGGCCAAGTGAAGATACCTTTAGCGATGTTGAGTTTCACTTTGAAATTCTGGCAAAACGCGTGCGCGAACTGTCATTCCTTAACTCAGGCGTAGGTATTCGTCTGGTTGATGAACGTGACAACAAGAATGAATTCTTTAAATACGAAGGCGGTATTAGCGCGTTCGTAGATTATTTGAACCGTAATAAAACCCCCGTCAACAAAGACGTATTCCACTTTATGCAAGAGCGTGAAGATGGCATTACCGTTGAAGTGGCTATGCAGTGGAATGACGGTTATCAAGAAAATATTTTCTGTTTTACCAACAACATTCCACAGCGTGATGGTGGTACTCACTTAGTCGGTTTCCGTAGTGCGTTGACACGTAACCTCAACAGCTACATGGAAAACGAAGGCTATAACAAGAAAGGCAAAACTAGCGCGACTGGCGACGATGCCCGTGAAGGTTTGACTGCCGTTATCTCTGTTAAAGTGCCTGATCCTAAGTTCAGCTCGCAAACCAAAGATAAACTGGTTTCTAGTGAAGTGAAAACCGCGGTTGAACAAACCATGGGTGAGAAGCTGAACGATTATCTGCTGGAAAACCCAGCCGATGCGAAGTTGATTGTCGGTAAGATTGTCGATGCAGCCCGTGCCCGTGAAGCGGCGCGTAAAGCCCGTGAAATGACCCGTCGTAAAGGCGCACTCGATTTAGGTGGTTTGCCAGGTAAGCTGGCCGATTGCCAAGAAAAAGATCCTGGTCTTTCAGAAATTTACATAGTGGAAGGTGACTCTGCTGGCGGTAGCGCTAAGCAGGGACGTAACCGTAAGAACCAAGCGATTCTGCCATTGAAAGGTAAAATTCTAAACGTTGAGAAAGCCCGCTTCGATAAGATGTTGTCTTCTCAAGAAGTGGCCACACTGATCACGGCGCTTGGCTGTGGTATTGGTCGCGACGAATATAACCCAGATAAAACTCGTTATCACAACATCATCATCATGACGGATGCTGACGTCGACGGCTCGCACATTCGTACCTTGCTGTTGACCTTCTTCTTCCGTCAAATGCCTGAATTGATTGAACGTGGTTATGTGTATATTGCTCAGCCACCACTATTTAAAGTGAAAAAGGGCAAGCAAGAACAGTATTTGAAAGACGAGCCAGCATTGACTCAATATCTCACGACTCAAGCATTGGATGGCACTGTTGTGTACCCAACGCAAGGTGCGATTGGTATGTCAGGTGAGCCGTTAGAGCGTTTAGTGACTCAGTATCGTGAAGTGGAAGCCATTGTTGCCCGTTTAGAGCAACGTTATCCGACACACATTACTAACCGTATGCTTTACCATCCAATGATCACCAACGATATGTTGGCCGATGAAGGCAAGATGAAAGAGTGGATCGATGCCTTTATCCATGAGCTGGTGGAAATGGAAAGCAGCGGCGTACTGTATTCTGCTGAGCCGATTCTCGATCCTGAGCGTAAAGTGTATCTGCCTAAGATCACCATTCGTAAACACGGTATCGATACTAACTATCTGTTTACTTATGACTTCTTCCAATCAAGCGATTATCAACGTATCGGTAAGTTAGGTGCGGCCTTGGATGGCATGATTGAAGAAGGCGGCTATGTACAACGCGGCGAACGTGTTAAAGAAGTCGGTAGCTTCCTTGAAGCGCTAGATTGGACGATTTCTGAAGCCAAACGCGGCTTATACATTCAACGTTATAAAGGATTGGGTGAGATGAACCCTGAGCAATTGTGGGAAACTACAATGGATCCTGAATCACGCCGTATGTTGCAAGTCACGATTGATGACGCCGTGGGTGCCGATCAGTTGTTCACTTGTTTGATGGGTGATCAAGTTGAACCTCGTCGTGAGTTCATCGAAGCGAACGCATTGAACGTGGCTAACTTAGACGTATAGTGCTAGATGTATAATATTAGACGTGTAATGCGCGTTAAGTGACTCGCATTAGTATGTGAATGATTAAGGGAAAGCCAAGGCTTTCCCTTTTTATCTCTATGATTTATCTCTTCTATCGATCAATACCCGCTTCATCCGCTGCAACAATTTCAGTCTCAGCTTTAGCCGCACTCATCCACGCCTGCATTTCCGGACAGCTGATCACATGCTGCATATAGGCACTGCTTGCCTGCGAGACTTCAACACCGTAGGTGAGAAAGCGCATGACCACAGGCGCAAACATCATGTCGGCAATCGACCATTGGCCAAATAACCAAGTACCTTCAGCATGTGATGGGGCAAACTCGGCCATTTGTGCTGACCAAATTGCATCGATGCGCTCAATGTCTTTGCGGACCGCATCAGTGAGCTCAACATAACGGCTCGCGCGTATGTTCATTGGTAGAGCGTTACGCACGGCATTAAAGCCAGAATGCATTTCACTGGCAATCGATCTGGCTTTGGCTTTTTGTTTAGGATCTTGCGGCCATGCACTACCGGCAAGATAGGTGTCGTTGAGGTATTCGCAAATCGAGAGTGAATCCCATACCGTGATATCGCCATCGACTAATGTCGGTACTTTTAACGTCGGCGAAATGGCTTTGAGTTGCTGATAAAAGCTGTCGGTATCGAGTTGCAGTAATACTTCGTTGAACTGCACGCCAGATTTCGCGGCCATTAACCAAGCCCGCAGTGACCAGCTAGAGTAGTTTTTATTGCCAATATAAAGATCCATTGTTTGTCCTTGAGTGAAATGCCGAGTGTTTCTGCAAAGCTACTATATGGACTCATTTCACCTATGACTAATGAATATTTTACCCTTTCTACATCCGCTAATACGCGTCATTTCTCTTGAGCTTATGAGTCACTTTTATTGAATTTAAACCACTAACCGCATTGGGATAATTTAAGCATATCTTAATTACTTCGTTCGATGGAACTCGTCGGGATGAAGACTAACTGATGAGAACAGTGGATGTGGCTGCGAGTGATCTATCCGGCGAGCGTGCTGATATTAATGTTACCAGCTGTGGTAAACGCCGATGAGGCTAATAAGTTATTGAACATGTGTAAGGCCTGCCATGGCGAGTCTGGCATGAGTCGTTTTGAGCATATTCCTAATATTGGATGGCAAAACTCGGATTACCTGTTGAAGCAGCTTCGAGCCTTTAAGACGGGAAATCGCCAAGATCCCACTATGACTAAAGTCGCCCTATTGTTGAGCGAGGCTGATATGCAGCAGATGGCGGATTACTTTTACCTCGTAAAGGACAAATAACATGGATCTTAATCGTCGGATTTTTATTAAAGGAGCGGTAGCGACGTCTGTGTTATCAGCTTTACCCGTTAAGTGGGTATTTGCCGATCAGCTTCCCGCAGCCGTTACTCCTCTGGATATATCAGCATTAACTTGGACTAAAGCTGAGGACTTGCCGCGTTATTTCAAAGTGTTAAACACTCATCCACTGAATGCGTTTCCGCCGGAGCATAAACTTGCTCCTGCTGTGACGCCAGCAGATGCCTCATTTATCCGCTGGAATGGCATAGTGCCTGATTTTAAGGCGCTGGATGCTAAGACTTGGACTTTTAAAGTGGATGGCGAGTCCGTTGCTACCCCGAAAACCTACACAATCGATGAGCTCAAGCGCCGCTTTAAGCATTACACATTACAGTTACTGATTGAATGTGGTGGCAATAGCCGTTCAGGCTTCTTTCCTAGCACTAAAGGCAATCAATGGAATAATGCTGGGGTATTTTGCTCCGAGTGGACGGGTGTGTTAGTGAGTGACGTGCTTAAGGATTGCGGTATTAAAGCTGATGCTATTTATACGGGTCATCACGGTGTTGATCGGCATTTGAGCGGTAAAGGTGAGGCGATTTCACGCGGTGTGCCAATAAAGGCGGCGCTCGAAGAGCTTGGACTCATTGCATGGTCGATGAACGGTGAGGACATTCCGTATCTACATGGATATCCCTTACGTATTGTGTTTGGTGGCCGGCCAGGATCCGTTTCGCAAAAAGCCGCTACGGGGATCAGTGTGCGCAATAAAGTGCATGATGGACATAAAATGCAAGCGCCAGCATATCAACTCCCTAAGTATCCAATAGCGCCAGGTGAGTCCGTTGACAATAAGGACTACCGAATCATTGAAGAAATGATAGTGAAGTCCTTGATTACCGAGCCTCAATCCGGAACCGAATTAGCTGTGGGTCAGAAGATAGCCATCGCAGGCCATGCTTGGGCGGGATTGCGGGAAGTCGTTAAAGTGGAAGTGAGTTATGACTATGGAACCCGCTGGTTTACCGCTGAGTTAGAAAAACCTAAAAACGTAGCGGCATGGCAGCAGTGGAAGATTGAATTGCAATTACCGTCGCAGGGATATTATGAAATCTGGGCCAAAGCGACCGATAGTGAAGGTGATAGTCAGCCTGTCGTACAACCGCAATGGAATCCTAAGGGATATATGTTTAATGGTTGCCATCGTATTGCCGTTAGAGTGGTGTAATGAGAGTACTGAACAAGCTATTTATTATTCTTGGGCTAGTGGCATCCAGTATTTCGCTAGCCGCTGAGTATCCAGTGGACCCTAAATCGGGTTTGATCATGGCTCCTGGCTGGGAGTTAGTGAATTATCAGTGTAATGCTTGCCATACCAGCATGATAGTCGTGCAAAATCATGGCGATAAAGCCTTTTGGAAAGAGACTCTGCAGTGGATGGTTGACACTCAAGGCCTGTGGGACTTGTCGGATACTTGGGAGCCAACCTTGAGTTATCTAAGCACTTATTATGGCCAAGTTGAAATGGATATGACGCTTTTTAGGCGTCTTCCCTTAGAACCTAGCCTGCAGCCTGCGCTAGTTAAACCTTTCCCTAAGGAGCCAAAATGAAAGCAATTATCATAAGTTTGATTGCGCTATGTGGCTTATCCACAGAGGTCTTTGGAGAGGTTTATCAAGCAGATATAGAGCAAGGTCAGGCATTGGCTACGGCACAGTGTGAGTCATGCCATGGCAATGCGGTGATCGCTATGGCCAAGCAATTCCCAAACTTAAAGGGACAGAAATTAGCTTATCTCAATAAACAGCTTGTCGATTTTAAAGCAGGTTTACGACTCGATCCTTTGATGCAAGCACAGGTCAGCGCGTTAAGCTCTGAGCAATTGCAAGATGTGGCACTATTTTATAGCCAGCAAGTTACACCGAACCTAAGTGCGAATTAGCGTTATTGTGGGGACTATTTGAATGAAGTCGAATGTAGGTTGCTAGGAATGCGGGGTGATGTTTCTTGGCCGCGATGATTAAGCGGCCTGTTAACCTAGACTGCGTTGTAAGCGATAGAAGTAGTCATGCCATTCTGCTTGCGCCGTTGCGGCTTGTTCATCGTCGACTAATTCGAATTTAACTGTTTGCCCTGGGCGAGTTTGGGCAAGCTTCCAAAGATCGGCTTCAATAATCACGGCTATTTGCGGATGACTGCTGGTGGTCTGCGCATCGGCAAGTAACACGAGTGGTTGCCCTGAAGCGGAGACTTGAACCACTCCGGGCGTGACTGTGTGTGATTGCACAGGGAATGGCTTCGCCAATGTTAACGTATCACCTTTGAGTATTGCACTCGCACGATCACTTTCAGCTGAAAGTTGCCACTGTGTTTGCCAGAATGTTTGCTGAGATTTCAACGAGAAGGCTTGAGTGTGCTTGGTCGCGAGTGCGCGAATATGCCCATCCCAACTTTTTTGAATTGCGCCAACTTGCCTTCTTAGTGGATGAGCTGAACCTAAGGTCAGGCGATCGCCCGCTTCTAATGCGCGGCCATGAAATCCACCGATACCTGAGGTTAAATCGGTAGCGGCAGAATTCATCACTAGCGGTACTTTAACGCCGCCATCAACGGCAATATAAGCACGCATGCCTTTATTTCCCCCTCTAAGACTGAGTTTTTGCCCTGCCTTAATGGAGTAACGCCAGCCGCAAACTATGGGCTTATTGTCTATACGAGCATCGAAATCGGCACCGGTTAAGGCAATCCAAGCGTCGCGTTTAAACAAAAAAATCGATTGGCCGAAGGTTAATTCCAATACGGGTGTATTGTCTGGGTTTGATAATAGGCGGTTTGCTAAACACAGGGCAGGCCTATCTAAGGCGCCAGCTTGGGTTACACCTAAATGTCGGTATCCCATGCGTCCGAGATCTTGAACTGTGGTTAGTGCACCCGCTTTTATTACCTCGATCATCAAATATTCCGTCGTTAGCTGGCGAGTATGTCGTGAATGACTTAAAGGGAGACGAAATACGTATCACTTTATGAAGGGTGGACATATTGTCAGCTAAATGCTGCCAGAATGTAAGTTTTTTGAGGTTTCAAGTTGTAACCAAGATTGTCTTTATAAAGGCAGCAATAGCGGGATTGTAGACGTCAGAAATGAATTGAATATGTTACACTTAAGCAAGCCATTAGCATGTCTGCAACGTGTTTATATATAGCTTTAGCGGATCAAAATGGATTTATTATGGGCAATATTTAACTGACTTTTTAACAATTATTTATAATGATAGGTTGATGCTTCTTGATTAAATCACTTTTTAATAAGCTCTTTAATATTCGCGATACAGCGACGGTTGAGAGACCCAAAAGTTTTTCAACCACTGACTTAGGTAAGTCGCTTGAACCTGCGCGAAAGCCAGCTAAACCTCTCGAAGACATTAGTGTGGTATCAGTGGATTTAGCCGCACTCTTTTATAGTTTGTTGTTTCCGACACGGGTTAAGGACACTGGCGGTGTAGCTAATAATCTTGAACGCCGAGTCATGGCGGAGATAGAGCAGGCCCTGGCATCGCCACAAGTGATCGCCGAAAAAGTGCTAAAGCTGCCGTCAAAGGTATTGGAGCTAGATCGTAAGCTGGCCGATCCTCAGTTTGATATTAAGGATCTATTAGCGCTTATTGAGCGAGATCCTTTACTGAGTATTGAGGTACTTAAGCTATGTAATTCACCTGCGTTTAAACGTAGCGATAGGGATATCACCAGTTTGCAGCAGGCTTTGGTACAGCTTGGTCGTGAACAGTTGAGAAAGTTTGTCACCACTTGCCTAGTGCGTGAAATGTTGGATATCAAACCAATCTATTTTCGTCGTTTCGGCGCTGAAATTTGGCGCCACTCGATGCAGGTCGCCTTTCTCGCCAGTGAGTTAAGCGATGAAGATCAAGATACGGCTTTTTTATTGGGCTTATTGCATGATGTCGGCAAGCTGGCCATTTTCAAAATGCTCCTCGATGCGTTTGTGCAGGCAGAGCCGGGAGAGCAGCCTAATTCTGGGTTATTTAGACAAGTGATGACGACGAAATCGTTAACCTTAAGTTCATTGCTCGCTAAGCATTGGCAGCTACCCAATACCTTTGAAACAGAATTAGACAAGCTCGCCAGTGTGAACTCGCGCCCGCAAGCTGGGCTCGCCGCTGTGGTATGGCGGGCGAATGTGATCAGCGAGATTTCTATGCTGCATCAAGCAGGGCAATTATCTCCTGAAATACTGGCGAATTTACTGCAGCAAGTTAACTTAGATCAAACTCAATTTGATGGCTTACATCAAAAACTGACGCAGTTCTGATTGGGCAGCTTATGAAATCAGGACAATAAAAAACGCGCTATTTAGCGCGTTTTTTATAAAGCGATAATTTTAAAAGCTTTAGTATCATTATTGCAGTAGTGATATATCCGCGACGTGCAGGAACTGCTCGCGTAGATTATTCAACAATGCTAAACGATTGTTTTTCAACGCTTCATCATCTGCCATTACCATCACATCTTCGAAGAACTGATCCACGCTTTCACGTAGGCCAGCTAACAAGGTTAAGGCTTGTTGGTAATCGGCATTGGCAAACAATGGTGCCAGCAGTGGTTGTAGCTCGTTCAACTTGGCCGCTAATGCTTGTTCTGCGGCTTCGGTTAACAGACTCGCATTGATCGTTGTCGGTAAAGCACCTTCAACCTTAGCCAGAATGTTGGATACACGTTTGTTCGCTGCCGCAAGTGCGCTAGAAGCTTCTAGGCTTCTAAAGTGTGATACCGCATTGATACGGCTATCAAAATCAGCTGGGCGTGTTGGGCGACGTGCTAGCACGGCTAAGATCACATCAACACCAATGCCTTTATCTTGATACCAAGCGCGGAAGCGTGCCATTAAGAACTCTAACACTTCGTCGCTTGCATTGGCGTTGCTTAAGTTAGTGCCATGCAGAGCTTGTGCTTTAGCAATAAGATCAACTAAATCAAGTGGTAGCTTGTTTTCTACTATGATACGTAGTACGCCAATTGCTGCGCGGCGTAGGGCAAAGGGATCGGCTGCACCTTTAGGCGCTTGGCCAATACCAAAGATACCGACTAAAGTATCGAGCTTGTCTGCTAATGCAACTGCGCAAGATACACCTGCACTTGGCACTGTATCGCCAGAGAACTTAGGCTTGTATTGCTCTTCCATCGCAACTGCAACGGCTTCGGTTTCACCATCGAGGCGGGCGTAATGCATGCCCATAGTGCCTTGAGTATCGGTAAATTCCATCACCATATTGGTCATCAAATCGGTTTTAGATAACAAACCTGCACGGGCTGCATCAACCGCATTCGCGCCAGTTTGCTCGGCAATAAAGGCGGCTAGGGCAGAGATACGATTTACTTTGTCTTTTAATGTACCCAGCTGCTGTTGGAACAAGACTGTTTCTAAGCTAGGTAAACGTGATTCCAGCGTGTGTTTTTTATCGGTATTAAAGAAGAATTCGGCGTCGGCAAGACGTGGACGAACGACTTTCTCGTTACCAGAGATAATTTGCGCAGGATCTTTAGATTCTATGTTGGTCACAAAGATAAAGTTTGGCAGTAACTTGCCCGCGTCATCAAAGACTGGGAAGTATTTTTGATCGCCCTTCATGGTGTAGACCAAAGCTTCAGACGGTACACTTAAGAATTTTTCTTCGAAGCTGGCGGTCAATACCACTGGCCATTCAACCAAAGAGGCGACTTCTTCAAGTAGGCTATCTTCGATATCGGCTGTACCACCAATCTTAGCGGCGGCTTTTTCGGCATCGGCTTTGATCAATGCTTTACGGCTTTCGTAATCAGCGATGACTTTGCCTTTTTCTTTCAGGTCGGCAAGGTAGTGATCAGCATGAACTAATTCAAACTGTTTGAGTCCCATAAAGCGGTGACCGCGAACAGTGCGTGCCGATTTGATACCCAGCAATTCACCTTCAATCAACTCACTGCCTAACAACATAGTCGCGGTGTGCACAGGGCGAATAAATTGGGTTTTATTATTACCCCAACGCATTGGCTTAGGAATGGGCAATTTATCGAGTGCACGTTGAGCCATAGCAGCGATCAAACTTTTCGTTTCGACGCCTTCTACTTTGGCGTTATGGACTAACCATTCGCCTTTATCTGTGACTAAACGTTCTGCTTGCTCAACAGTAATACCATTCCCACGTGCCCAACCTTCGGCGGCTTTCGTCGGTTTGCCTTCAGCATCGAAGGCTGAACTCACGGCGGGGCCGCGTTTCTCAACCACTTTGTCGGCTTGTGCAAGGGCCAGTTCAGTGACGTTAATCGCCAGACGACGTGGCGCTGCGTACCAAACGGCAGAGCTAAATGCTAAATCGGCTTTGGCGAGTTCTTCGGTAAAGTTAGCTAAAAAGGATTCAGCCAGTTTACGCAGTGACTTAGGTGGTAACTCTTCTGTGCCTAACTCTATGAGTAAGTTTTCAAAATTCATGTTTTTACCTCTACTTACACATTGGGAAGCCAAGCGCTTCGCGTGCCTGATAATAAGATTCAGCGACCGCTTTCGCCATAGTACGAACGCGTAAGATGTAGCGTTGGCGCTCGGTCACTGAAATGGCATGGCGGGCATCGAGTAAGTTGAAGGCGTGCGAGGCTTTCATCACTTGCTCGTAGGCGGGCAGAGGTAAAGGTTTTTCCAGTGACAATAAATGCTGACACATTTTTTCGCACTGATCGAACAGGGTGAACATAAAGTCCACATCGGCGTGTTCGAAGTTATAGGTCGATTGTTCGACTTCGTTTTGATGGAACACATCGCCATAGGTGATGCGCCCCAGTGGACCATCGGTCCAAACAAGATCATAAACGCTATCAACACCTTGGATATACATAGCCAGACGCTCTAGGCCATAGGTGATTTCACCTGTGACTGGGCTGCATTCGATGCCGCCAACCTGTTGGAAGTAAGTAAACTGAGTTACTTCCATACCATTAAGCCAGATTTCCCAGCCTAAGCCCCAAGCACCTAGTGTTGGTGATTCCCAGTTATCTTCTACAAAGCGGATATCGTGGATTTGCGTATCGATACCCAGCGCTTGCAGTGAGCCTAAATACAGCTCTTGAATATTGTCAGGTGAAGGCTTCAACACGACTTGGAATTGGTAGTAGTGCTGCAGACGGTTAGGGTTTTCACCGTAACGACCGTCCGTAGGGCGGCGCGATGGCTGCACATAGGCACTGCTCATAGGTTCAGGCCCTAGAGAACGTAGGAAAGTTTGTGGGTGGAATGTTCCCGCGCCGACTTCCATATCTAGAGGTTGAACGATTGCACAGCCTTGCTGTGCCCAATATTCCTGCAGGGTGAGAATGAAACCCTGAAATGTTTTTACGTCGTGTTTTGTCGTCATGTCTACTTGTCTACTGCCGTCAGCCTGAATAGAAAATGGGTTCGATTATACCTTGTAGATATCTGCTTATGTAGGTTATTTTTTACCTTCTTAATTAAAACAATAAGGTTATATACCATGGAAGAGATCCGTTGTGGCTGGGTAAGTGATGATCCCTTGTATCGTGAGTATCATGACAAAGTGTGGGGGCGGCCGGTTCGAGATCCTAAGGAGCTGTTTGCTAAGTTGTGTTTAGATGGTCAACAGGCTGGATTATCGTGGATTACGATCCTGAAGAAACAACAAAACTATGAGCAGGCCTTTGCCAATTTTGAACCAGAAGCGATTGCTGGCTTTGATGAGGCAAAAGTGGAGGAACTTATGTTGAATCCCGGCATAGTGCGCAATCGCTTGAAGGTGAACTCTATCATCAAGAATGCCAAAGGATATTTGGCCTATACTGCCGATGGGAAGGATTTCTCTGCATTCTTATGGAGCTTTGTTGGGGGTAAGCCCATAGTTAATCAGTTTATTGCTATGTCGCAGGTTCCAGCGCAAACGCCAGAATCTGAAGCCATGTCAAAAGCGTTAAAGAAGCTTGGATTTAATTTCGTCGGCCCAACAATTTGTTATGCCTTTATGCAGGCGGTGGGGATGGTGAATGATCATCTAGTTGATTGTATTTCCTATCAGGCCTGTGTTGACTCCTGTGCCGGTCAGCATCACTGCTAACATCAGTAATCGTTCATCTTGCTGATGTGATGTAGGACAGTACTCATAGCAATATTCGAGTTCTTGTCCATATACACAATAAACAATGCACAAAATGTAAAAAAGCATGTTCCACGTGGAACATGCTTTTATCTTCATTGGTGATATCTGGTTAAACCAAATAATTAAAACAGGAAAGCAACTCTCCCATTCTAGCCTTGAGGATAGAGTTTAGATTTTCTCAAAGAAAAATGGCTTACGTTTTTCCTTATCCCCATTAAGCTCATTCATCGTCTCAGCATTAAAAAGCTTACCGTTGACCATGGTATAAGTGACTTTATCTGTGACGCGTATGTCGGTTAATGGATCACCATCAATAACGATTAAGTCTGCGAGCTTACCTGCTTTAATCGAGCCTAGCTGTTGTTCCATACCAAAGGTCGTCGCCGGATTAATGGTGGCCGTTTTCAATACCTCCATATTGCTCATGCCGCCTTGGGCGAACATCCACATTTCCCAATGTGCCGCTAAACCTTCACGCTGACCGTGGGCGCCAATATTTGGGTGGACTCCTAACTTATTGAGCTCGTTAGCGACTTTTGCAACATTGAAATGATTATAGTGGCCATCTGGAGCATGCGGGCGTCGCATTGATCTCGCCTGCAAGATATCGGCGGGGACATACATCGACAGGCGTGGATGCGCCCACACATCGGTTTTGTCGTACCAGTAGTTTTCGCCTGAAATGCCGCCATAGGCGACCACTAAGGTTGGGGTGTAACCGACTTTAGTCTGGCTCCAGAATTGTTTGATATCATTATAAATCGCTGCCACTGGCAGAGAGTGCTCAACCGTTGTGTGGCCATCGGCGACCATAGTGAGATTGTGCTGTAGCAAACTGCCACCTTCAGGCACGACCATCATTTCGAGTTCACGTGCGGCTGCGATGACTTGCTGCCTCTGATTTCGGCGTGGTTGGTTATAGCTTTTTACGCTAAACGCCCCGACTTTTTTCAGACGTTCAAGATGGAATTTAGCGTCATCCAGTGAGTCTATGTGTGATGTGTAGCCCGGCGCATTGGCACCATACAATATGGTACCAGTAGAGAAAATACGTGGGCCAACTATGTGTCCTGCTTTTTGTTGTTCGGAAGCGGCAAAAATCTCTGTCGTGTCATTCGAGGGATCGTGAATAGTGGTGACACCCAAAGATAAACCGGAATACAGCGCCCAGTTCTGTTGTGGCACAATTTCATCATCTGCTTGCGGTCCATGGGCGTGGGCATCGAATAGCCCTGGCATGATCGATTTTCCTTTGATGTCGATGATCTGTGCATCTTTAGGAATCCCGATATTGGCATCACCTACGGCGACAATATGATTATCTTTGACTATGACCACGCCATTGTCGATGACTTGGTCATTTTCCATTGTAATCACTTTGCCACCGACGAAGGCGATTGTTCCACGTGGAACATCGGCCTTTTCGGTAAAGCCTAAATTGATAATACTTGGTTGAGCCTTTTCTTCTTTATTGAGATATTGAGTATCAACCTTGGCTTGATAAAGTTCTGGGCCAAGCGTCCAATACAGTTGGTTGCTTTTACTGTTCCAACTGATACTTTCACCGGCGCGGACACTCAATTGACTTACGGGTAGATTGTTGGCATTGGGTCCAATCTCAACGGTTTCACCGTGTTTAGCAAAAGGCGTCACCCAAACCTTAAAGCGTTCAGCGAAGGCGAGTTGCTCACCATCGGGTGAAACCCTAAACTCAGTTGCATGTTTACTACTGTAATGAACTCGCTTATCGAAGCCATCTAAGTTGATAGATGATAACTGTGGCGTTTCATCTTCGCTGCTATTCATAAAAAAGACGCGATCGGCATTGACACCGAATTGAGCTTGGTAGCCATCGGCACTGATTTTCTTATTTTGTTTGCCTTTGATATCGACTTTATATAGTCCAGGCTCCTGCGACCAAGTTCTAGGTGTGAGGTTACCGCCTTGGGTTTTTCGATACACCACAAGTTCACCATCCGGTGAAAAGGTGGGTTCAACGTACTTTCCAGGCTCAGATGTTAGCTGCTTAGGTTTGCCACCTTTAGCGCTAATGACTTGCACTGTTCCTTGGTCTTGGTCATTCCAAGTGGTGAAAACAATATTTTTGCCATCGCGGGACCATTGGGGATACAGTTCTTCTATCCCATTATTGAGTTCAGTTAAGCGCGACATTTTTCCATCGGGTAATGATTTTAACCAAATCTTCCCTAGTGCTTCGAAGGCGACTTTACTGCCATCGGGAGAGACCTGCGCCATACGTAGCATTTTGACATCGAAAACATCTTTATCTATATCTTGCTTAAAGCGCACTGAGGGTTGTACAGCTAACTCAGTTTTTACGCTGAAGGGGATATCTGTGAGTGTTTTGCTGGCAACATTCAGGCGGTTAATCTTTCCCTTCGCCCAGAAGAAAATATCCTTGTTATCTTGAGTCCATGCCATTGTTGGATAGACGCCATGAATCGCCCAAGTCTCTTGCATATCACGGTCTAGTTCGCCAAACAGTTTAGTGGTTTCACCAGACTTGAGGTCGAGCAGGTAGAGTGACGAATTAAAATCATCGCGCTTTATATAGGCGAGCTTAGTGCCATCAGGACTTGGTGTTGGTCGAATTGCACCACCGGTACCTTCAATCAAAATTTCAATGTCACCGGTTTGGGTATCATAACGTTTGATTTTGTAGATACCGTTAACTGAGTCCTTTGAATAGTGGAATGTTTTGCCTGGCGTATCATCTTGGCTAAAGTAGATATAACGGCCATCGGGCGAGTACGCGGGTTCGCCTAAATCTTTCTGATCATTTGGGCGTTCAGTTAGTTTGACGCCTTCGCCGCCCGCTACGTGGTATAGCCACACTTCACCCGCACCTAAACTGCGGCTGGCGGTAAAATGCTTACGTGCAACAAGATACTGAGAGTCAGGGCTCCAAGCGGGACTGTTTAGCAGCCTGAATGTTTCTTGGGTGACAGTTCGTGGATTGCTGCCATCGGCATCCATGATCCAAATGTTGTCGCCGCCATCGCCATCCGAGGTAAATGCGATGTGTTTACCATCTGGGCTATAGACGGGCTGCATCTGCCAAGCAATACCTTGGGCTAATGGCCTAGCTTCACCGCCTGATACAGGGATTTGATAAATGTCGCCGAGTAAGTCGAAGACGACATGCTTGCCATCTGGACTGATACTAAGGTTCATCCAAGTACCTTCATTAACATCAATTTTGACTTGCTCTAAGGGAGCATTTGCTGGAGCGTTAACATTCCATTCGGCCTCCTTCGTTTCTGCTGCGTTAACGGCGAGGGTATTCATCCCTAGAGCGAGGGCGATATAAAGCGGAGTAAGTTTAGATTTCAACATGTCACTTCCTGTTATCGTTCTTATGGACTGCTTGAGTGGTATTAATATTAAGATGAACTTTTGTTAATACTCAGTCTAGTTATCGCATAAATAGATAAGAAGGAACACGTAAATACTGTTTCAATTGATGACCGAGCGAGGGATAAGTATGGCTATATGGAATGAGAGTTGGCGCAGCAGAAATAGAACCAAGTCACTTGGTTCTATTTACTGAGGAGTATGGATAATTAACTAAGAGTGGTCGACTAGCTGGGAATAAAATTAGCTTGGATTAACCAGAGTGATCTCATCACCTAAGTGGATCATGGCATCATTTAATACTCGGCAGGTTACACCGCCTCGCCAATCTGGCGTGAGCGCGGCCTCTAAACCGACATGTGCTATTTCCATTTTTTTACAGGGGTCGGTCTCACCCGTTATTTCAAGTCGCAACTCGCCGATCTGTAAATGTTTACCAACATCGGCACTGCTAAATACGAGATCATCAACGAGCAGATTTGCTCTGCGAGTCGTCCAAGGTAAATCTGACTCGATACTATGGCAGGCCTGTTGCCACTGAATTTTAGAAAGCACAGTGACTTGGCGTTTGCCTGGGCGACCAAACACATCTTTCTCTACGCCACTGAGTTGGGTGACATTGGCACAGAGAACTTCATTCATTGGGCCGCGTTTTACAGTTTTATAGGCAATCGCCAGCAGTTTTGGCATAGTTTCTCATATCCTTTGTTTTATGAGTAAGTCGTTAACGATACGACTTAAAGTCCTTTTTTGATCAAATATTGATATGGCGTTTGCGTGGTTTCACTGGCAATTAAGGTGTGATCCATAAACTCACAAAAGCTCGGAATATCGCGCGTCGTCGCAGGGTCATCGGCAATGATCAGCAGTGTCTCGCCGGCAGCCATTTGTCTTACCGTTTTACGCACCATCATTACAGGCTCTGGGCAGCGTAAACCAAGTGCATCGAGTCTATGCTGTGCGGTTGAGAAAGCGTCGTTCATATTACCTCTACTGAACGGTTAAGCAGAATTAGCTAATGTTACTCCAGCCCCCATGATAAACCAAGTTGGCGGTTTCAATTTGTGATCTAGTTTTATTGATGTGTTCTATCAATACGAATGTTAGATATTTAATGTTCCACGTGGAACATGATGACGAATGGGTTTAAAAATTACTCGACGGCTTTATCAACGCTTTGAGATTGAGAGATTGAATGGACATCAGCGGTACTATTCTCAGGTGCTAAATCATTTGCTGCCGCCATAGTTTGTTGCTGCTGTTTGGACGCACGTTTGTAGCTATACATTCGCTGATCGGCTTTATGAATTAAGCTATTGGCTTCTTCGTACTCATAGGGTCCAGTATCAATAATGCCAAAGCTTAAGGAAATATTGTTTAAACTGAGTTTTATTTTTTGATTGAATCGAGTGATGAAATTATCCCGAGCTTGTTCTTCACGGCAGTTAGGCATAATGATACAGAACTCATCTCCACCATATCGAAAGCAATGATCCTCGGCACGAGTGATTTCTTTAATCGCTTTTGCTACAGCGCGCAGTACTTCATCCCCAGATCTATGGCCTTGGGTGTCGTTGAATGATTTAAAATCATCTACGTCTAAGTAGATCACGCTGACGGGTTCGGCACGCCTTTGGGCGGCCCTTAGTATGCGCGTTGCGGTCTCTTGTAAATGCCTAACGTTGAGCAGGCCTGTTAAGGGATCGGTTTGCGACAGTTCTTCAAGCTGCTGCGTCCGCTCTTTGACTTTGCTTTCCATGCTTTGGGCATATTTTTCGGCTTTATCCTTAGCGTTCTCAATCTCGGATACTAAGCTGCGAATATAAGTATCAAATACCAGCGTGACATCAAACAGCACCAGTTTATCAATCGCGACACGGATACATTCGCCTTGATGTGTATCTTGCACTGAACAGTTGATCACGGCGTAGATAAGCTCTTTTAGTGTGTGTACCGCAGACAGGTAAAGCTTAGGCTCAACACCAATGCGTTTATGGACCAACCCAATCCGCAGGCGATTGTTTACGTACTCAAGATCATAAACACCATTAAATAAATCGAGCACATATCTTCTCTGTGCGGTACGTAAGCGTGCAAGGGTGTCTGAGTCTCCGATCAGCAGCGCAATTTCTGACACGCTGGTTTGTAAGCCATAAAAGTCATCGACGATTTTATCTATGTTTTCTTCAATGATGGGCTTAAAGGATTGCAGGGCCTTTACGTCCGCCCCAGTAAAAGAGAAGAGCGCCTTACGAGACTCGATCTCCAGCTCAGTGATCCGCATTTGTTCGAAAAGGGTCTGTTCCGTTTGTAGCATCAGGCATTCCTCTTGTAAAACAACGAATTGCATCCTTGCACTACACTGCCTAGATTTGGCTGATGATTGCTTGCCTGTTGTCGTCCACAATAGCCAGTGATGCCCTTGTAGTTAAGTTGATAACGGACTGATTTTCAAATGAACAGCAGAAGAAATGAGAAATATTAATATTTACGCTGGCAGAAAATTTGGCATAAAAAAGCCGGAACAAGTTCCGGCTTTGAAATTATTCGAGTAACGAATTAAACGCGTTCGAATACAGTGGCGATACCTTGGCCTAAACCAATACACATGGTCGCTAACCCTAAGGTCGCGTCTTTGTCTTCCATTAAGTTGATCAGCGTCGTAGAGATACGAGCGCCTGAACAACCCAGTGGGTGACCTAGTGCAATTGCGCCGCCGTTGAGGTTGATTTTGTCATCAACCACATCTGCTAAACCTAAATCTTTCACACAAGGTAAAGACTGAGCAGCAAACGCTTCGTTAAGTTCAATCACATCTAAATCGGCAACGGTAATACCGGCACGAGCCAGTGCTTTTTGCGTGGCTGGCACTGGGCCGTAACCCATGATAGCCGCGTCACAACCTGCAACCGCCATAGAGCGAATACGTGCACGAATCGGCAAGCCAAGTGCACGCGCTTTAGATTCTTCCATGATCAACATGGCTGAGGCGCCATCAGACAGTGCAGAAGAAGTACCAGCAGTCACAGTACCGTTTACTGGATCAAATACGGGACGCAGTGCAGCCAAAGATTCCATGGTAGTTTCTGGGCGGATCACTTCGTCTTGCAGTACTTTAATTAAGGCACCGTTAGCATCGTGACCTTCAATGCCATAGATTTCTTTGGCAAAGCGGCCTTCAACCGTCGCAGCATAAGCGCGTTGGTGTGAACGTACCGCAAAAGCATCTTGCTGTTCACGGGTAATACCGTGCAGTTTACCCAGCATTTCAGCCGTTAAACCCATCATGCCAGAGGCTTTTGCCACGTTGTTAGCAAGACCTGGGTGGAAGTCGACACCATGGCTCATCGGCACATGGCCCATGTGCTCTACGCCACCAATAATAAAGGTGTCGCCCATGCCAGTCATAATTGCACGTGCAGCTTGATGGATAGCATCCATTGATGAACCACATAGGCGGTTAACCGTCACAGCGCCAGCAGTCTTTGGAATGCCCGCTAATAGCGAAGCGTTACGGGCGATGTTGAAGCCTTGCTCTAGGGTTTGTTGCACACAACCCCAAATCACGTCTTCAATCAGGTTTGGGTCGAGTTGCGGGTTACGCAGCAACAGACCTTTCATTAATTCGGCAGACAGAGTTTCTGCACGCACATTACGAAATACGCCAGCCTTTGAGCGGCCCATCGGAGTACGGATGCAGTCTACGATAACAGCTTGTTTCATGATTAAATTCCTTTCCCGCTAATTAGGCTTGGTAGTAGCTACCGTTATTGGCTGCTAATGTGCGCATCGCATCTGTGACTTGATACAGACCGCCCAAGTGAGCGTATTTGTCTGCTAAGGCCACAAAGTTTGCGACACCCATGGTATCCAAGTAACGGAACACACCGCCTCTGAATGGCGGGAAACCTAAGCCATAAACTAGGCCCATATCCGCTTCGGCAGGCGATGCGACAATACCTTCTTCTAAACAGCGCACGGTTTCGATGATCATAGGGATCATAGTACGGGCAATAATGTCATCGGCTTCAAAGGCTTTTAACTCGCCAAAGGCATCTTTCAATAGACCGTAGCTTGTTGGATCGACATCTTTCTTCGGCTTGCCACGGCTATCGACTGAATAGACATAGAAACCTTTGCCATTTTTCTGGCCAAGACGTTTGTTCTCAAACATCACATCAATCGCGTCAGTACCAGATTTACCCATGCGATCAGGGAAACCTTCAGCCATAACGGCTTGGGCGTGATGACCTGTGTCTAAACCGACTACGTCGAGCAGGTAAGCTGGACCCATTGGCCAACCGAATTGTTTTTCCATCACTTTGTCGATTGCAGCAAAGTCGCCACCTTCGGCAAGTAAGCCGTTAAAGCCTGCAAAGTAAGGGAATAGTACGCGGTTAACGAAGAAGCCGGGGCAATCATTAACAACGATTGGGGTCTTGCCCATTTTGCTGGCATAAGCCACAACAGAGGCGATGGTTTCTTCAGAGCTGTGTTCGCCACGGATAACTTCGACCAACGGCATTTTGTGCACTGGGTTGAAGAAATGCATACCGCAGAAACGCTCAGGTTTCTTCATGCTCTTAGCGAGCAAGTTGATTGAAATTGTTGAAGTGTTTGACGCGATAATTGCATCTTCACTCACATAGCCTTCAACTTCGGCTAAAACCTGTGCTTTGATTTTTGGATGTTCAACAACGGCTTCAACGACAACATCACTGTGTTTAATCGCGGCATAATCTAACGAAGGCGTGATGTTGTTCAGCACTTTGGCCATTTTTTCTGGCGTTGAACGGCCACGGGCTACTTGGGCAGACAGCAGTTTAGCGGCTTCATTGAGGCCTAAATCTAATGCTGGCTGGGCAATGTCTTTCATGACAATCGGTGTGCCTTTACTGGCGCTTTGGTAAGCGATGCCGCCGCCCATAATGCCTGCGCCTAATACGGCCGCGTTGTTTACTTCTTTTGCTAACTTGCCGGCTTTCTTCGCTTTACCTTTAACAAATTGATCATTAAGGAAAATACCGATAAGTGCCTTAGCTACGTCAGTTTTAGCCAGCTTGATAAAAGCTTGATGTTCGATTTGTAATGCTTCAGCACGACCTTTAGTCGATGCTTGCTCAATTACGCTTACAGCAGCCATTGGTGCAGGGTAGTGTTTACCCGCAACCGCAAACACCATGCCTTTGGCTGTGGTGAATGACATCATAGCTTCAAGTTTTGGCAGTGTTAGCGCAGACAGTTTACGGTTACGACGTGCTTGCCAATCCAGCTTTTCAGCAACAGCATCTTTCAGCATTTGAATCGCAGCAGCTTCTAACGCTTGTGGTGCAACCACGGCATCAACAGCGCCGACTTTCAGTGCATCTTCAGCGCGTTGGTCTTTACCGGTCGTGATCCACTCAAGTGCGTTATCTGCACCAATCACACGTGGCAGACGAACTGTGCCGCCAAAACCTGGGATGATGCCGAGTTTAGTTTCAGGTAAACCGATTTTGGCTGTGGTGTCTGCGATACGGAAATCGGTTGCCAGAATGGTTTCACAGCCGCCACCTAAGGCAAAGCCTTTGATTGCTGATGCGGTTGGGAAAGGCAAGTCTTCGAGTTTGTTGAAGACTGCGTTAGCTTGTTCAACCCAAGAGAGCAATACGGCGTCATCTTGTGCGAACAGGCCTAAAAATTCGGTAATGTCGGCGCCCACAATAAAGGTATCTTTACTTGAGGTCAGCACTAACGCTTTGATATTGGAATCTTGCTTGATGCTGTCTAATGCCGCATCGAGCGAGGCGAGGGTTTCTCTGTCGAATTTGTTCACCGAACCGGGTGCGTTAAAGCACAGCTTGGCAATATTATCCTCGAGTAACTCAACCTGAATTGTAGGACTTTGGTAGATCATTGCTTGCTTCCTTTTGGCTTAAAAGTGATACCCACCATTATGTGTTGGTGCTAGTACGACTCTCTATCTCACAGCAGCTTCGGCCATCATTTGACCAGTTGTGTGCCAGTGTGCTTCGAAATTCGATAAATTACAACACCCAATTTAAACGACTGTTTAATTTCTTGTCGGCTAGAGTGATTTTTCACCTTTGTGATACACTGCACAGAGTGTAGAACACCTAGAATGCGTTAAATCACTTTGCGGATAAATAGGTCTTTGTGGCTGTTTACCTTAGACGTTTAAACGCTGCAGCCATGCTAGGGTTGAACATAACTCTTAAAGATAATCATGATGTTATCGCTTTAATGTTCTTTGTTCCGCGGCCATGTATTTTAGATTGAGTGACAGTTTAGTGTTTTGATTGAATCTGTTGTTCATGATCAGATTAAGAATATGTGAGCAAATTCGGCTCATATTATTAACTTTTATTCATTGCAGGAGATGACAAATGGATCAGTTGGCTCATCACTATCGTGCCCATATTGCCGAGTTAAACCGTCGAGTCGCAGAGATTTTGTCTCGAGAAGCCTTGTCTGGTTTAGTGATCCATTCGGGTCAGCCGCATCGGATGTTTTTGGATGATATCAATTATCCCTTTAAGGCAAACCCGCACTTCAAGGCATGGTTGCCTGTGTTGGATAATCCGAATTGTTGGTTAGTGGTCAACGGCCGTGATAAGCCGCAGCTGATTTTTTATCGTCCTGTGGATTTTTGGCACAAAGTGTCTGATGTACCTGATATGTTTTGGACTGAGTATTTCGATATTAAGCTGCTGACTAAGGCTGATAAGGTCGCTGAGTTTTTACCGACAGATATCGCTAATTGGGCCTATTTAGGTGAGCATTTAGATGTGGCCGAAGTGCTGGGTTTTACCAGTCGTAATCCCGATGCTGTGATGAGTTATTTGCATTACCACAGAACCACTAAAACCGAATATGAGCTGGAATGCATGCGCCGCGCGAATCAAATTGCGGTGCAGGGACATTTGGCTGCTAAAAATGCCTTTTATAATGGTGCGAGCGAGTTCGAAATCCAGCAGCACTATTTATCTGCAGTTGGCCAGAGCGAGAATGAGGTGCCCTATGGCAATATCATCGCCCTTAACCAAAATGCGGCGATTTTGCATTACACCGCACTTGAACACCAAAGCCCTGCGAAACGTTTGTCATTTCTTATCGATGCCGGCGCGAGTTACTTTGGCTATGCCTCTGATATCACCAGAACCTACGCATTCGAGAAGAATCGTTTCGATGAATTGATTACTGCGATGAACAAGGCGCAGCTAGAGCTTATCGACATGATGCGTCCGGGTGTGCGTTATCCCGATTTACACTTGGCCACCCATGCTAAAGTCGCGCAAATGCTATTGGATTTTGATTTAGCCACAGGTGATGCCCAAGGTTTGGTCGATCAAGGCATAACCAGTGCTTTCTTCCCACATGGCTTAGGCCACATGTTAGGCCTACAAGTACATGATGTTGGTGGCTTCTCCCACGATGAACGCGGTACTCATATCGCGGCGCCAGAGGCCCATCCATTCCTACGTTGCACCCGCATTTTAGCGCCAAACCAAGTGCTGACCATGGAACCTGGGTTATACATTATCGATACTCTGCTCAATGAGCTTAAACAAGATAGTCGTGGCCAACAGATCAACTGGCAAACGGTTGATGAGTTAAGACCTTTTGGCGGTATTCGTATCGAAGATAACGTCATAGTGCATCAAGATAGAAACGAGAACATGACCCGTGAACTCGGCTTGACCGATTGATCATAGGGTAAAGATTAGGGCGGATGTGTGCTCGAAAGTTATAGCGTTCCCTGTGAAGATATCGTGATTGAAGAAGAGATAAAGCATAGCCGCTTTATCTCTTTTCTGTTTCATTGCGATAGCTTTGATAAATTTAAGTTAGTACTCACTGACATAAAGCGTGACTATCCCGGCGCAAGCCATTATTGCTCTGCTTTTGTGGCTGGCGCACCGGATGATAGCGTCTTAATTGGTTCGAGTGATGACGGCGAACCTGCCGGCAGTGCTGGTCGCCCTATGTTAGCTGTGTTGCAAGGGGCGAATATCGGCGAAGTGGGCGCTGTTGTGGTGCGTTATTATGGCGGCACTAAGCTAGGCGTTGGTGGATTGGTTCGAGCTTATACGTCAGGCTTAAGGCAAGGTTTGGTTCAATTGCCGACGCGACTAAAACAGTTACGTTATCCCGCCAAGTTGCATTGTGATTATGCGCAGCTGCGCGATGTTGAGCATCTATTACTGCAAGTCGATGCCGTGATAATCGATAAGCAATTTGCCGAAGCGGTCGATATTGTGTTCGAGATAGGCAGGCAGCAACAGGCATTACTGTGTGAGTCGCTGGCGACGCTCAGTCAGGGAAGTTTGAGGCCTGAGTTTGAGCTGTGATGCCTGCGTAAATTATGCCAAAATAGCCCAAATGCTGAAAATACCTTTGCAGCCAATGGAATGATTGAACTCGCTTAATGCAATATAAAACCATAATACGAATCATAGGGCTGCTGATTGGTTTATTTTCAATCACTATGCTGCCACCAGCACTGATCGCTGTTTGGTATAACGATGGCGGCGGCACGGCGTTTATGCAGGCATTTTTTGTCAGCCTATTTATTGGTTTCTGGCTCTGGTATCCCAATCGCCACTGTAAAGAAGAATTGCGTACCCGAGAGGGTTTCCTAATTGTGGTCCTGTTCTGGACCGTACTGGGTTCTATCGGTGCTTTGCCGTTTATCTTCTCGAGTCAACCCGACCTTAGCTGGACCGATAGTTTCTTCGAATCTTTCTCTGCGTTAACCACCACCGGAGCCACAGTGATTGTCGGGCTCGACTTCTTACCTAAAGCCATTCTGTTTTATCGTCATATGCTGCAATGGCTCGGCGGTATGGGGATTATTGTGCTCGCCGTGGCGATTTTACCTGTGCTTGGCGTCGGGGGAATGCAGCTCTATCGCGCTGAAATTCCGGGCCCAGTGAAAGACAGTAAGATGACCCCGCGGATCGCCGAAACCGCTAAGGCACTGTGGTATATCTATTTATTGTTAACTATTTCCTGTGCGACCGCCTATTGGCTGGCGGGCATGAGTGTGTTCGATGCGGTTTGCCATTCATTTTCAACTATCGCTATTGGCGGTTTTTCGACCCACGATGCTAGCATGGGGTATTTCGATAGTTCAGTGATCAACCTTATTTGTGTATTCTTTTTAATCGTTTCTGCGGTTAACTTTAGCGTGCATTTTGCGGCATTTTCGCGGCGAGGGATTAACGTTAGAGTCTATTTTAAAGATGCCGAATTTAAGATGCTGGTGGCGATTCAACTCATTCTTACCGCGATTTGTTTCCTCACGCTTTATCATTCGGGCATTTATGATTCGCCGGAAGAAACCTTAGATCATGCCTTATTTCAGGCGGTTTCCGTGGCCACTACCGCAGGGTTTGGTACTGAAAGCTTCCACATGTGGCCGCTGTTTTTACCTATTCTATTGATATTTTCGAGCTTTATCGGTGGCTGTGGTGGCTCAACTGCGGGTGGGATTAAGGTCATTCGAGTAATTTTACTGCTGCTACAGGGTTCACGTGAATTGAAACGACTTGTTCACCCTAAGGCAATGTTTTCGATTAGGATTGGCTCTAAAGCCTTACCCGACCGCGTGGTTGATGCTGTTTGGGGATTCTTTTCTGCCTATGCGCTGGTGTTTGTGATTTGTATGCTTGCACTCATGGCGATGGGATTAGATGATATTACGGCTTTTAGTGCCACGGCGGCATGCTTAAACAACCTCGGCCCAGGTTTAGGTGAGGTAGCGAGTAATTATGCCAGTATTGGTGATGGAGCCAAGTGGGTATTGGTCGTGGCTATGCTGTTTGGTCGCCTCGAAGTATTTACCTTACTGATTTTGTTTACGCCAACTTTTTGGAAGAATTAATCATGCAGACGTTAATAATCTATTCGACGATAGATGGCCAAACATTGGCAATTTGCCAAAAAATGAAGACGATTGCTGAACAGGCGGGAGAGCAGGTTTCGCTCGTCACATTAGAGCAGGCGGAAGCGTTGAGCTTAGTGGATTTTGATAAAGTGCTGATTGGTGCCAGTATTCGTTATGGTAAGCATAGACCAGAGCTTTATCAGTATGTGAATCGCCACCATGCAGTGCTAGATACTAAGATTAATGGTTTTTTTACCGTTAACGTAGTGGCGCGCAAACCCTTAAAAAATACGCCGGAAACCAATCCTTATATGCAAAAGTTTCTCAAGCTTTCACTGTGGCAACCCCAGCGGTTAGAAGTGTTTGCGGGCAAGATTGATTACCCTAAATACGGTTTCTTCGACCGGACCATGATACGTTTTATCATGTGGTTGACTAAAGGGCCAACGGATATTACAGGCACTTTTGAGTTTACCGATTGGGCAAAAGTCGATGCCTTCGGTAACCGTTTTAGCCAACATTAAAAACCATTAAGCCCTAATCACTTGCAAGAGGTTAGGGCTTAAATTTAGGCTAATTTTGCAGTGTTAGGCTGCGCAGTAGCGGCTATGCAGAATCGAAATCACTTGGGTGACTTGCTCGTTCTTGAGTTTATAGTAAACAATCTGCGAGCTCTTACGGGTATCCACGAGATCTTCTGCGCGTAATACGGCTAAATGCTGGGATAGGGCCGACTGGCTTAATGGCACTGTGGCGTTGAGCTCGGTTACGCTCAACTCTTTGTCTAGTAATAGACATAAAATCATTAGGCGATAAGGGTTCGCTATGGCCTTGAGCCATTTAGCCGCACTTTCCGCATTAGTTACCATTGCATCTACATCTATGTCATTTTGCATAAGGTCACTCACTTTATCGCTTTTGATTAGATAATTCTAATTGAACACATGTGTTTACGCAATCATACTGCTCGGCAATGCAGATCTCAATTTTTGCATCTCAGAATATGAGATACGACTGATTTGTGATCCTATCAGAGGTTTATTTAACGTAACCTTGCCACAATGGTGGTATTACTCAGTGGATCGGGAATTGTCTATGACACGCGTCCTCGTACTTTATTTTACCCGTGGTGGCCATACGGCCAAGATTGCCAGTGCAATTGCCGAGCAATTAAGATTTCGTGACGCTAAGGTTGACCTCATCAATATCAACAGTGCTGCCGCGACTTGTATTAATTGGCCTGATTATGATGTCGTTGCCTTAGGTGCCTGCGTGCTCTATGGCACCTATGATAAGAGCGTTTTTCAATTTATTGAGCAGCATGCACAGGCTCTGGGCGCATTGCCAAACAGTTTTTTCTGCGTCAATGTTGTGGCGAGAAATCCTGAAAAACGTATCCCTGCAAATAATAAATATCTGCAAAAGTTCATTGCGTTATCGCCATGGACGCCTGCTGATCTTAAAATTTTTGCGGGCAAAGTGGATTATCCTTCATGGCCTTGGTATGACAGATTGGCGATTCAGTTGATTATGAAGATGACTAAGGGTCCAACTGATCCTAAGTCAGTTATCGATTATACCGACTGGGCAGATGTGAAAGTCTATGCTGATCATCTGCTTGAATTAGTCGACGTTACCGCTATTTAGGACGGGTCAGGCTTAATAAAAAAGGCGCTTAACAAGTTAAGCGCCTTTTTAGTATTCAAGCTCTATTGAATTAGTACTTCCAGAAACTCGGGTGGAACAATACTGCCACGGTTAAGATTTCTAAACGACCGAGGAGCATGCCGAGTGACAACGCCCATTTAGCGACATCGGGTAGCGTTGAGAAGTTACCTACAGGTCCAATAATCGGGCCTAAACCAGGGCCAACGTTAGTGACTGCCGTAATCGCGCCAGTGAAACTGGTCATAGGATCGAGACCCGTGAGCACTAAAATCACTGACAAGCCTACAATCACCATCACAAACAGCAGTACGAAAGTGATCAGAGAGCGCACGATATCATCACTGATGATGCGGTTGTTGTAACGTTCCCTAAAGATACCGTTTGGATGACATTGCTGTTTCAATTGCTCGCGCATAATGGCCCCAGCAATTTGAAAACGGAAGATCTTAATCCCGCCCGAAGTGGAACCAGAGCAACTACCGACAAACATTAAAAACAGGAAGGCGATATTGGCAAAGGCGCCCCAAGCACCGTAGTCCGTTAAGCCATAACCTGTAGTGGTGACTACCGATACCACGTTAAAGCTGGATAAACGCAGTGCATCTAGAAGCTCAATGTCGCGGGTTTGCCACAGCCAGAAGCCAATAGAACAAGATACAAATGTGAGGAAAAATAAGAAGCCTTTGACCTGAGCATCGTTCCAAATCCGTAGATCCCTTTGCTGTATGGTTTGTACAAACATGAGTAGTGGCAAGCCACCTGCTGCCATAAAGAAAATCCCAACCCAGTGTGCAGAGTTGGAGAACGCCGCCATTGAGCTATCTGAGGTCGAGTAGCCACCAGTCGAGAGGGTGGTCATTGCATGATTGATGGCCTGAAACCAAGTCATTCCTGCCAGATGATAGGCAACACAGCAGATACTCGTTAGTAAAATATATATAAAGAATAAATACTTAGCCATGCTTTGGGTGCGAGGCACTGCTTTATCGCTCCAATCGGATGATTCAGTGCGGAATAGCCGCATCCCGCCAACGTTTAAGAAGGGCAGAATCGCCACCGCCATTACGATAAAACCAATCCCACCTAGCCATTGCAATAAAGAGCGCCAGATTAAGATACTGTGATCCATAGTATCCAACCCTGAGAGTACAGTAGAACCTGTGGTCGTGATGCCGGACATGGTTTCAAAGAAGGCGTCGGTATAACCAATACCGTGATAAAGGGTAAATGGCATGGCCGCGAATAGGCTTACGATCAACCACGTTAGGCTGGTTAGCAGGAACATATCGCGGATATTGAGGTTAATGCTTTTGCTTTGGCCATTGTGTAAACACAGGCTTGAGCTAATGCCTGTGACTAATGCCGACACCATAAAAGAGCCCACAGTTTCCTCACCTTTGTATGCGGCGAGGAGCAGTGGGATCAGCATGAAAGCTGTCAGCATGGACAAAAACAGCCCTAAAATAAACAATAGCGGTCTAAAGTTCAGCATAAGTTGGCTTACTAAGGTTCTTAGAAGAAGAAAGCACTTGGTTGGAAAAGCTTCTCGACTTCGCCGACAAACTTTTTATTCACTAAGAACAAGATCACGTGATCCCCTTGCTCTATCACGGTTTTGTCGTGGGCCATTAGCACTTCATCATTGCGGACAATGGCGCCAATCGTTGTCCCCGGTGGTAACTTAATATCACCAATGGCTTTGCCAACGACTTTAGAAGTGCTGGCATCTCCGTGGGCAATGGCTTCAATAGCCTCGGCCGCCCCACGACGTAGAGAGTAAACGTTACAGATATCACCCTGACGAATATGAGTTAATAGTGCCGAAATCGTCGCTTGTTGTGGTGAGATAGCAATATCGATGTTGGCTTCTTGCACTATATCCACATAGGCTTCGCGTTGAATAAGCACCATGACCTTTTTCGCGCCCATACGTTTTGCTAGCAGGGCGGACATAATATTGGCTTCATCGTCATTGGTGACCGCAATAAATACGTCAGTTTGGTCTATGTGTTCTTCGAGCAGTAATTCTTGATCTGAGGCATCACCGCAGAACACTGTGGTATTTTCCAGCTGCTCCGATAAGGCTTCTGCACGTTCTAATTTATGCTCAATCAGTTTGACCGAGTGGGTGCGCTCAAGGCGTTTTGCTAAGCCTAGGCCTATGTTACCGCCACCGGCGATCATAATGTTGCGGTAGGAGTTATCGAGCTTTTGCATTTCGCTCATGACAGCGCGAATGTGGCGACTGTCTGCAACGAAGAAGACTTCATCATCGGCTTCGATAATGGTCGTTCCGCGAGGCATAATAGCGCGGCCTTGGCGGAAAATCGCCGCGACCCGGGTATCAATATTGGGCATGTGTTCGCGAAGTGCCGCTAATGCATTACCCACCAGTGGGCCGCCGTAATAGGCTCGAACAGCCACTAGGCTCAACCGGCCTTCAGCAAATTCAAGCACTTGCAATGCGCCTGGATATTCTACGAGTCGCTGGATGTAAGCGGTCACTAACTGTTCAGGGGCGATTAATTCATCGATCACGAAGCCGCCACGGGGACGACCATCGCTATTTTTGGTTTCACTGTCGATAAAGAGTTTATCGCGCATCGCCAAATACGGTTCTGAGCGGATACGGGCAATTTTAGTCGGCGTACCAAAAAGGGTATAGGCAATCTGGCAGGCAGCCATATTGCATTCATCACTATTGGTTACTGCGATAAGCATGTCGGCATCTTCTGCGCCTGCTTCTCTGAGCACATCAGGGTGAGCGGCATGGCCCGCTACGACGCGAAGGTCATATTTATCTTGCAGGGCGCGTAATCTGGATTTGTCATAATCGACAATGGTGATGTCATTGTTCTCACCCACCAAATTTTCGGCCAAGGTTCCCCCAACTTGACCCGCACCTAATATGATAATTTTCATGGCCTTGCTTACTTCCTAATCAGTCGCTTTCAATAAACGGGCATAATAAAACCCATCCATATTGTCTTGTCCTGGCGTGATTTGCCAACCTATATCCTGTGGCGAATTTTGCTGGGCAAGTGTGTCTAGCTTAGCATCTACCGTTCTATCTAAAAACGCACTGATCTGGTCGCGGTTTTCCTGCGGTAAAATCGAACAAGTGGCATAAAGAAGCGTGCCACCGGGTTTTAGCCACTTCCAGCAATGATCGAGAATTTGCTGTTGTAGTTCAGCCAACTCTTCGATGTCATGGTTTTTTCGCAACCATTTAATATCGGGATGGCGGCGGATCACTCCTGTGGCTGAGCAAGGCGCGTCCA
Organism: Shewanella sp. SM23; assembly: GCF_025654295.1. Classification (NCBI taxonomy): domain Bacteria; kingdom Pseudomonadati; phylum Pseudomonadota; class Gammaproteobacteria; order Alteromonadales; family Shewanellaceae; genus Shewanella; species Shewanella sp. SM23. Next base: position 10,404 of record NZ_JAKKRM010000020.1, on the reverse strand, counting down.
GTAAGATACGATCAAATTGTCCGCCTTGCCACCATGAGTCTATGTTGGCCGCATCACCATGGATAAGCTCCGCTTTTAATGATAAGCGGTCAAGGTTCTGTTGCACACGCTCAAGGCGTTTGGCATCAAAATCAACAGCCACTAATTTGATACTCGGCTCAAGTTCGAGTAAGTGACAACTTTTGCCACCGGGTGCCGCGCAGGCATCGAGTATTAATTCATTCGCTTGCGGGGCTAATAAGGTCGCCGCCCATTGTGCCGCGCCATCTTGCACTGATGCTGCACCTTCATGAAAGTGTGGCAGTGTGGCGACATCCTTTGGATGCGCTAGGAGAATGGCATCGGCACTGCTGCCTTCGCTCGCTTCAATGTCGATTTCGGCTAGGGCTGCGAGGTATTCGGCACGGCTCTGGGATAAGCGATTGTTACGCAGCCACATGGGCGGGCGTTCATGGTTTTGTTGAATGATGTCTTGCCACTGCTCGGGATAGGCTTCTTTTAAGCGCTTAATTAACCAAGCGGGTGTGTTATAGCTTAAGGTATCTGATCCAGTACTTAGCGGCGATAGCTGGCGCTGAATATTGCGCAGTACACCATTAACCACTTTGACCATGCCTTCAAATTTTAATTGGCGACAGGCTTCGGCGGTTTCTGAAATTGCGGCGTGGCTTGGAATACGAGTGAAGTACAGTTGATAGCAACCTACGATCAGGAGCTGGTGGATAATCCTTTGCTTACCTTTGAGTGGTTTCGCTAGGCATTCACTGATGCGTTTTTCTATTTGCGGCAGAGTGCGCATCACGCCATAGCAGATCTCGGCAAGTAGGGCTTTATCTTTGCCGCTGGCAAGATGTTTTTGTTGATCAGGCAATGCCACTGACAGTGACACGCCTTTTTCTAATACTTCGAAGATGGCTTTCGCAGCTAGCGCGCGCAAGTTCATGATTATTGTGCCTCGTTTGCGAGGCGAGTATTCGGGCTAAACCATTCACCTCGAGCATTGAGAATATCGGCAACATTGAGTGGCTTTTTCCCCGGAAGCTGCATACTCAGCAGGGTTAACACACCATCAGCGGTGGCGACGTCTATGCCTTTTTTGCTGGCGCTGATAATAGTACCTGGAGCGGCTGTGCTGGTGATTTCGCTGACTTGAGTTTGCCACACTTTTATAGTGTTACCTTGGTGCTCAAAGTAACTCACAGGCCAAGGATTAAAGGCGCGGACTTCTTGCCAGAGTTGTTTGGCAGATTTATTCCAATCGAGTCTGGCTTCTTCTTTACTGAGTTTTTCTGCGTAGTTCGCTAAGGCTTCATCTTGTTTTTCAGCGGCTAAGGTGCCATTTGCCAAACCTTCGAGTGCTTGCAATAGGGCAACGGGACCTTGTTCTGCCAGTTTCTCGTAAAGGCTGGCTGACGTGTCGTTATCTTCGATTGGCAGATAGGTTTTAAGCAGCATATCACCAGTATCTAAACCCACATCCATCTGCATAACGGTTACGCCAGTTTCTTTGTCGCCGGCCCAAAGTGCGCGTTGGATCGGTGCGGCACCACGCCAGCGTGGCAAAATAGAACCATGAACGTTAATACAACCTAAACGCGGTGTATCTAACACGACTTTTGGCAAGATCAGGCCGTAGGCGACGACCACCATGATATCGGCGTTGAGTGCGGCAAGTTCTTGTTGCGCGGGTTCTTTACGTAATGAGCCGGGTTGAAACACTGCAATACTATTGGCGATAGCGAGTTCTTTTACTGGGCTGGCGGTCAGTTTCTTGCCGCGGCCAGCGGGTCTATCGGGCTGAGTGTAAACGCCAATCACATTGTGGTGTGAGTTTAAAAGTGCTTGTAAGTGGCGAGCGGCAAAATCCGGTGTTCCGGCAAAGATGATGTTGAGTGGTTTCAAATCTGATCCTATGCTTCTTTGGCGTCCAATCGGGCCGCTTTTTCAAGTTTTTGTTTGATCCGCTGACGTTTTAGCGGCGACAAATAATCGACAAACAATTTGCCTTTGAGGTGATCCATTTCGTGTTGAATACAAATGGCAAATAGCTCATCGGCCTCAACTATAAATTCGTTACCGTGCCTGTCTAAGGCTTTTACCGTGACAAATTCGGCGCGATCGACTTTGGCGTAAATCCCCGGAACCGACAGGCAACCTTCTTCATTGCAGAAGTCACCGCTGCTGGTGATAATTTCGGGATTGATAAACACTTTGGGTCGTTCGACTTCATCCTGTAAGTCCATGACAATAAGTTGTTTATGGTAATCAACTTGGGTCGCGGCCAAGCCGATACCTTTTTCTTGGTACATGGTTTCGAACATATCATCAATTTGAGTCTGCAGCTCGGCATTAAACTCTGTGATGGGTGTGGCTTGTGTTCGTAATCTTTCGTCAGGGAATTGTAATACTTTTAATAGTGTCATACATAAACTCTTAACAAGTCTGTCAAATCTCTGCCAGTTAGTTATACTGACTGATGCTAATGAGTTAATTTTAATCTTTAGTGCCTACCAATAACAGTAAAAGCTCAAACTAAGAGTTAAACAACATGGAAATACCCATGAAACGGTTAATTTTACTCGCGTTAATGACATTCAATTGCACGTTTGTTGCCGCAGATACCCTGACGCTTAAGGCGGGGCATCCTGAGTCATATGTAGTGAAAAAGGGCGATACTCTTTGGGATATCTCCGCCGCGTTTCTGAATGACCCATGGAAATGGCCGAGTCTTTGGGATGTAAACCCACAGATTGCTAACCCCCACCTTATTTACCCTGGCGATCAACTCACTCTGGTATTTATTGATGGTCAGCCCCGCCTTGTGCGTAATGGTGCTACTGTTGATAGTGCTAAACCCCATGTAAGAAAGAGTCCCGAGGGACGTGTCATTGCTAAGAGTAATGCTATTCCTGCCGTTGATTTAGCCTTGATTGAACAATATTTAGTGCAGAATCGGGTCGTCGAGACTCACTGGCTTACTGAGCAACCTATGGTGCTGGCAGGTGAAAGTCCATCGCGTCACCATATTGTGGGTGATGTGATTTATATTGATGCTGAACTGCCAATAAACCAAAAGTATGGTATTTACGAACGTGGTCGCGAGTTTTTCAATAAAGAGTCAGGCCAAGCGTTAGGACAAGAAGCCATTTTGTCGTCTACTGGGCAAGTGATTGAGTCTGGTAAGGTTTCAAAAATTAAGTTGCTAACGAGCTTTCGTGAAACCAAAGCGGGCTTCAGAGTATTGCCGATGGAAAGTGATTCCTTGATGTCAGCTTACTTTACTCCTAAACCTGCGGAATTAAAGATACCGGCTTTAGTGTTAGCGACAGAATCAAATTTGCGTGAAGCGGGTAAGTTGAATGTCGTGTACTTAGATAAAGGTACTCAGGATGGCGTCGAGCCTGGGGTGGTATTTTCTATTTACCGTGATGGTGAGGTTATTGTTATCAACAATGATGGTATGCCGGTTCCTGCAATTGAACGTACTGCCTATGATAACCTAATGGCGTCAGTCTCTTCGGATCGTGCAGTTAAGATGCCGGATGTTTATCATGGTAAGTTGTTAGTGTTTAAAGTGTTTGATAAGGCGAGCTTAGGTTTGATTGTCTCCACCGAGCGGCCTGTTCGTGTCGACGATAAGTTAATCGCCCCAGAATCTTTAGCCTTAAGAGGTCTATAATCTCTGAAAATTTGGTCGATTGGTTAGTTGTTTGTGCTGTATCTGGGCTAGGACCCGCTCGGATCCAACAATTATTAACGCACATGGAAGTGGACGACCTCAGACAAAGGTTAGAGCATGAGAGACAAGCGCTACCTTTATCAGATCATCTGCTCCATAGCCTTGTTATTGATTATCAAAAAGTGGATGTCGCCCTCGAATGGCAACAGCAAGCCGCCGATCATCATCTGCTTTGTTTCTCTGATCCGCTTTATCCCCCATTATTAAAACAACTCTCAGATCCGCCCGCCGTCCTGTTCGTTAAAGGTTGCTTAGAGGTGTTAGCCCTTCCTTATCTTGCTATTGTTGGCAGTCGTAATGCTTCTCCTGGCGGATTGCAGGTCGCTTATCAGCTGGCTGCTGAGATGTCCTCAATGGGATTTGGTATCTGTAGTGGCATGGCGATGGGGATTGATGGGGCGGCCCATAAAGCCTGTGTTGACCATCAAGGGCGCACTATTGCCGTACTAGGAACGGGCATAGAGATCATTTATCCACGAAAACATCGACAGCTTTATCATGATATTCAGCAGCAAGGCTGTATACTTAGCGAGTTTTGGCCCGATACTGGTCCCTTTGCGGGTAATTTTCCGAAACGAAATCGCATTATTAGCGGTCTATCTTTAGGGACACTTGTGGTTGAAGCCTGTCGCAAAAGCGGCTCTTTAATCACTGCTAGGTTGGCGATGGAACAAGGGCGTGAGGTGTTTGCCGTTCCGGGCTCAATCTTAGGTGGTTACCATCAAGGCTGTCATGATTTATTACGTGATGGAGCAAAGCTTGTGGAAACCGCTGCCGATATAGTGGAAGAGTTGGCAAGTTTAACCGCTTTCCACCTTGAAGAATTGAAGTTATGCCACCATATACAGCAAGACGAGATTTGTAATTTGCCATTTTCGTCTCTGTTAGCTAGTGTAGGTTATGAAACTACATCAATTGATGCAGTCGTTGAACATAGTGGAAAAACGATAGATCTGGTGTTAGAACAAATGCTTGAACTTGAGTTGCAAGGTTGGGTAATAGCAGTACCCGGTGGTTACGTCAGAGTAAAGAGGAGCTAGCCATGTTTGATATCCTCATGTATCTATTTGAAAACTATGTTCACAGTGAAGTTGAACTACTAGTTGATGAAGACGAGTTAACCAAGGAACTCACTCGTGCCGGATTTCATCAATCCGAGATTTTAAAAGCGTTAACTTGGTTGGAGCGCTTAGCTGAATTACAAGAAGGGGATAAACCTTATCTTTGTAATCACGATCAGCATTCGTTTCGTATCTATACAAAGGACGAAATGGACAAGCTGGATGTGGAATCCCGCGGTTTCTTGCTGTTTTTAGAGCAAGTTAAAGTGCTGAATGTCGAAACCCGTGAAATGGTGATCGATAGAGTTATGGAGTTGGATGAACCAACCCTGATTTTAGAAGATCTCAAATGGGTTATCTTAATGGTGCTGTTTAATGCTCCTGGCCATGAGTCCGCTTATGAGCAAATGGAAGATTTAATCTTCGAACAGCCCGAAGGCCGACTGCATTCTTAATTGTTGTGAAAGATGAATTATGAGAGAAAGGAGGCTAAGACCTCCTTTTTTGATGCCATAAATTCCTTGATGGCACTGCGCTTGATATCCTAATGCGCTACGACAGGTGGTGAATGATTATGTCTAAGATTGATGAACAATTATTTAGTGCCCACGAACACGCACTGGAAAAAGAATACGAACTTTGTCCCGAATGTGGCAGCGAGTTATCGGTTAAACACAGTAAGCACGGCGGTTTTATTGGCTGTAATAATTACCCTAGCTGTAATTACACTCGACCCTTAGTGCAGCACGAATCTATTGAAACTCAAGTGATTGAAGGTTCTGTATGTCCTGAATGCGGTCACGAACTGGCAGTAAAGTCAGGGCGCTTTGGGATCTTTATTGGGTGTACGCAATATCCTAGCTGCACGCATATTGAAAAACAGGATCAAGCGAGTGATAAGCCTGACATTCCTTGCCCTGAATGCAAAGCGGGTAAGCTTGAGCACAGAACGAGTCGCTTCGGAAAGAGTTTTTATGCCTGCAGTGCTTACCCTAAGTGCAAGTTTATTGTGAATTATCCTCCGGTTGCTGAAGCTTGCCCGAGTTGTGGTTTTGGGATCTTAGTCGAGCGTAAAGGTGCGGCTGGGATGCGTTTAGAATGCCCGCAAAAAAGCTGTAAATACAAAAGACCACTTTAGTTTATTGTGTGACCTGCATCTTAATATTTGGCCGATGAAAGTGGCTTGCGTATAATCCTCGGTTGACCGCTGATGGGGCGGTCAGTATTCGAATTTATCCAATAATTTGATTGTTGAAATCGACAATACTCAAAAGGTGATCCTAAGATGTTGCAGCTGCACCCATCTGACATAAAAGATATTGTGCTTAACGGTGGTGTTATCGCTTATCCAACTGAGGCCGTTTATGGCCTAGGTTGCGACCCCGATAATGACACCGCTATCCAAAAGTTATTGGCGGTAAAACAGCGCCCATGGCAAAAGGGACTGATCTTAGTCGCCAGTGATTTTCAGCAGCTTTTAGCTTATGTTGATGAATCGCAATTAACGGCTGAGCAGCTCGAGTTTGCATTTTCCAAGTGGCCGGGGCCTTTTACCTTTGTAATGCCAATCAAAGCGCAGGTTTCAAAATACCTCTGTGGTGAATTTGACTCTATTGCAGTGCGAGTATCAGCCCATACTGGGGTGCAAGCCCTGTGCCGCGCGCTCAATAAACCTTTAGTGTCGACTAGCGCTAACCTTGCGGGTGAAGATCCTGCATTAACTGCCGATGAAATTCTCGCAGATTTTACAGGTAAAATTGATGCACTCGTATTAGGTGAACTCGGTGAGCAACGTCAGCCCTCGACCATTATCGATGCGCGAAGCGGCAAGATTTTACGAAATGGACAATGAGCAAACCAATAATAAGGATAACAAGATGAGTGTGCCTGATGTTGCAGTGGTAAAAGCGTTTTTAATCGATCTACAAAACCGAATTTGTGCTGGTTTACAGGCGCTGGATGGCCAAGCCACGTTCGCCGCCGATTCATGGACTCGCGCTGAAGGTGGTGGTGGTACTAGCCGAGTATTAACCCAAGGTGCAGTGTTCGAGCAAGCTGGGGTTAACTTTTCCCATGTGACTGGTGCTGCTATGCCTGCGTCGGCTACGGCGCATCGCCCTGAGTTAGCGGGCCGTAGTTTTGAAGCTATGGGCGTTTCTTTAGTGATTCATCCTAATAATCCTTATATCCCAACGACTCATGCCAATGTGCGCTTCTTCATCGCTCAAAAAGAGGATGCCGATCCCGTGTGGTGGTTTGGCGGTGGCTTTGATTTAACGCCTTATTATCCGTTCGAGGAAGATGTGCGCGAGTGGCACCAGACTTCTAAGGATATTTGCGCGCCTTTCGGGGATGAGGTTTATCCCAAGTATAAGAAATGGTGCGATGAGTATTTCTTCCTACCGCATCGTAATGAAACCCGCGGCGTGGGTGGATTGTTTTTCGATGACTTGAATCAAGCAGGATTCGAGCAAAGCTTTAGCTTTATGCAAGCTGTAGGTAATGGCTTCTTAACGGCCTATGCGCCGATTGTCGAGCGTCGTAAAGAGACTGAATTCGGTGAGCGTGAGCGTCAGTTCCAACTCTATCGTCGTGGTCGTTATGTTGAGTTCAACTTAGTCTACGACAGAGGCACTTTGTTTGGCCTACAGACGGGCGGCCGTACCGAGTCTATCTTAATGTCGATGCCGCCATTAGTACGTTGGCAATATGCTTATACACCAGAGGCGGGAAGCCCTGAGGCAGATTTGTACGATAACTACCTCAAACCCCGTGACTGGGTTTAGCCATTAATCTTAAAGAGTGGATGCGATGTCCACTTTATTGATTACGCATATGATCAGCCAGAGTTGAAATCGCCTCAAAGATGGCGGCTCGATGCTCTGGCTTATTAATGTTTTCTTCAATCGCAAATTTCATACAAAACAGCCATTGATCCCGCATCGCCTCATCGACGGCGAAATGCATGTGCCGTGCTCGCAATGCGGGATGACCATATTTCTGCTGATAGAGCTGCGGCCCGCCGAGCCAACCACTTAAAAATTCGAACAACTTCTGCTCTGATTCCGCAATTGGCGCTCTATGAATGGCAAGCAGTGTTGTCGTTTCTGCAGAGCTTGCCATCTTCTGATAAAAACATTTGGTGATAGCGCGGATCACTTTTTCGCCGCCGATTAAGTCGTAAGCGTTAGATTGGCTCGGATCGCGATCATCCTGCGGTGGAGTGTGTTTGCTAAAAATCTTTTTAAGCCAGTTCATTGAAATAGTCGTTCACTAAAATAGAGAGTATTGAGCCGATGGCGCATTATAGCGTGAAACCCAGCGTAAAATTTAGTTGAACATAATTCGTCTTGCCTAGGCTCAAAAGCGCGGTAGACTGCAAAGCCATTGAACCTAAAATTTAATATCGCTATGACAGACAGATACGCAGTGTTTGGCAATCCAATTAGCCACAGTAAATCGCCGTTCATTCATGGACAATTTGCCGCGCCCACCCAAGAGTTATTAACCTATGAAGCCATTCTTGCTCCGGTCGATGGTTTTGAAGCCTCACTGACGGCGTTTTTCAATGCGGGCGGCAAGGGCGCGAATGTGACAGTGCCTTTTAAGGAGCAAGCTTTTGCGCTGTGTGACAGTCTCAGCCCAGAGGCCAAGCTTGCTGGCGCGGTAAACACCTTAAGTATATTGGCCGATGGCACTATTCGCGGTGATAACACCGATGGTTTAGGGCTGGTGGCCGATCTCATCGCTAACTTAGGCAGCCTGCAATATAAGCGCGTGTTACTTATTGGTGCTGGTGGCGCGGCGCGCGGTTGTATTCTGCCGTTATTAAATGCGGGAATTGCGCAGCTGATCATCAGTAATCGCACTCACACTAAGGCACAGCTTCTGGTCGATATCTTTACTTCGGTGGATAACGGTGCTTTCGCAAATAGAGTCACCGCCGTAGAAATGAATGAGCTTGTGGGCGAGTTCGATGTCATCATCAATTCAACCTCGGCGAGTCTTGCGGGCGAGTTGCCAATTTTGCCTGCGCATATTATCACCACCCAAACTGTTTGTTACGACATGATGTATGGCGCTTCGGTCACCGCGTTTAACCAATGGGCGCTATCTCAAGGTGCAGCTAAGGTTATTGATGGGCTCGGCATGTTAGTCGGACAAGCGGCTAAGAGTTTTACCCTATGGCGAGGTATTGAGCCCGACACTCAAGTGGTATTAAATCTTTTGAGGGATAAACTCATGGCCGAGCCTAAGTAGGAAGCATGAATCAAAGTATTCTTTTTCCCGAACTGCAATATTGGGACGACGCCCACAAGCGAGTCTGCTTTATCGCGCAGTCACAGGGGATGAACATCAAGTGCTATATCAGTGTGAATAAGTTAGCCGAGCTGAATGATTTCTCTGAACAGCCGAGTGCCAATGAAGCCGCCGCTATGCTGGCATTGTTTGATGCGGTGAGATTTGATGCCGAAGAAATGGCGGAAGACTTAATTGAAGCCGAAGAGTTTGATGAGTTTGGGGCAGTACACTTAGGCTAAACTTATCGAACTCAGATAGTTTTCTGAATCAGCGAATAGCAAAAGGCGGTAGAGACTCAATGAGTCTCTACCGCCTTTCTTATATAGCTATAGTGACACTAAGCGACTAACTATAAGAGATTGGCTATAAGTGATTAGATGTTTTGTAACTCAACTAAGTATTCGTTTTTCAGTCTGACATAGTTGTCGGCAGATTCTGGCAAAAAGGCAATTTCGGCTGGCGTTAATGGGCGAGCCTGCTTAACTGGGCTGCCTACATATAAATAGCCACTCTGTAATACCTTGCCCGGTGGCACTAAAGAACCCGCACCTAAGATCACATCATCTTCTAAAATCGCACCGTCGAGAATTATCGCACCCATGCCTACTAATACTCGGTTACCGACTTTGCAACCGTGAAGCATAGCCTTGTGACCAATAGTCACATCATCACCAATAATCAGTGGATGACCATCGGGACGAGCAGCTGACTTACGCGTTACATGCAATATGCTACCGTCTTGTACGTTCGAGCGTTTACCAATACGAATATGGTTAACATCACCACGCGCCGCCACCATAGGCCAAATACTGGCATCAGTATCTAACGCAATATCGCCAACAAGCACCGAAGCTTCATCTACATATACGTTATTGCCTAATTGAGGATGAATACCTTGGTAAGTTCTGAGTGGCCCTGACATAGAAAAGTCCCTAATTGAGTGGTTTTTAGCATTATAAAGGTTAAAAACTAGCGGGTCAGGTCAAATATCCAACGAACAGTGAGAAAATGACAATTATCTTAAAAATAGGGGTTGCGGACTTTCTCAATCTCCCTATAATGCGCATCCACTGACACGGCAGACGGCGTTAAGCAGCTGACGAGTTAGGTTGAATTGAGTCGCTTTTAAGCACTTAATTCAAGCGCAGCAAGAAGTTGTAAAATACTCCTTGACGCGAAACGGGAAATGCGTAGAATACGCAGCCCTAGCCAACTGGAAGCGTTCGGCGCTCAGTGTGGTACTCAAGTTCTCTTACGAATATTGAGTTGCTCTTTAACAAGATAAAACAAGAAATCTGTTGT
>NZ_JAKKRM010000019.1:0-90536 GCF_025654295.1 Shewanella sp. SM23 | reverse complement strand
GTCCACCCCAATCAACTGAGTTTTCGAGATGCGGCGAGTTATATCATCTTCAAGTTGACACAACTGTCATCACAAACACCGGGGAATGTCCCGAGAGACGTATTGGATATAGAACGAAATGCACGGCAATTTAAGCTGGATGGTAAACGGGAAAGGGCATATCCACGAGTTCTTAAAATGAGCAAAAACAAGTTCCCGGTTAGACCAAAGAAAAATGCCGTTCACTCTTAAGTGAACGGCATTACTCAAAGTAGCGTCTTTTTTATGCTAAAAATTAAGTGAAATTATTATTTTTATTGTTGATTTTATTATTGTTATTTAATTTTTGGCGTTAGCCAATCCTTGGCTTAATCCCCGATGGAAGCTGGGGCCATCCTTGTTGCTACAAACAAGCTAGCAATCATCGAACAGTGTGATAAAAGGACAAGAGCTGAGAGATAAATATGTTCATGACTTGGGGGAGCACAATTCACATATTTAATCTTTGGGGAAGACAACTCCCTCAATCCTTGCCGAAACCTTGGTCACTCTTCAGTCAATCTATGTAATACCAATCACGGCCTTCCTTGGCGCACTACACTCATTGCAGTGCTGGATCATCATTGATCCTGTGAATAAAATGACAAGGCCAGAGAGAGAAATATGTTCATGACTTGGGGGAGCACAATTCACATATTTGATCTTGGGGGAGATAACTCCCTCCCTAGTCTTGCCGAAACTTTTGCATTGTCCCTATCCGTTTGTTGCTGTTAATACTATTTCCCAATCTTCGCTGGGTTCATCAATTTGGACGACAAGGCCGGACTAAAAAGGGCGCTGTTATTATTGTTGTTAGCACATCTTTTACATCGTTAGCGTTATCAGCAGGGCGATATGCAATCTCGTCCGGCCTTGTCTATTCGGGCACGTTTAGCTTGTTGTACAGGCTAACCTATCGTGCGTAGCTCTTGATTGAGCTGTTTAATTTTTTTCTGTAGCTGGGCAATCTCACTCATTAATGCGCATTCTCTTTGCTGGGGTTGCAGATCGCTTTCTCGCACCCATTGGTAGACTGCCTTGGCAGATAAACCGTATTGACGTGCAACATCCGACAGTAAGCGACCTTGTACTTTAACCTCGGTGATAACATGTAGCTTGAGACTATTTTCTGCGATTCCCATGAGCGTTCCCTCTTTTACTGCCTTCTAACCAAAATATGACCGTTTGCGTTGCCTTTTATTGATGATAGTGACGCTGTTCTAAATCCCACTGGCTCAGACCTAGATGGCGCAGACAAATCCATTCGTGGCGACATAGTGCGATAAAGTTCATGACCGTTTTCATACTTCCTCCTTCATGACCCTAAATACTCGAGCCCATTTTCTGTCTCGATAGGTCCATTTAATTTGGATTAATCCTCTTGAAGTCGACTTGAGTTTTCGGCGATGTTTACCGCGTCTGACTGTCTACTCACTTAGTAGTATGTAAAATTCGTGCCAATATTCTAATTTTTATTTTAACCTTTTAAATCATTGTATTGCGCCTTCGATTAAAACGGCGTGATTTTTTAGTGCTGCCAATAAAGGTGCAAGGTGCACTATTTCGGTGCCATAGACTTGATATGAAATTGGGCGGTACAAGCCATGATTGAAGCCCGAAATCTGTATCTTTGCTGACTAAAATCTGGATTAGCATAATTGAAGATGGATAAAGGATTGTCTCCAGCGCAATTGCTTATATACTGCCTGCTTTGTGGCAATCCCTAGGTCATTCGTATTACCTAATGGACGTGATATTTCTTGCCCTTTTGAGCGGTATTCACAGTCATCAATCATATAAAGAGGTTATAAATGATGAAGTGTTTTCAGGCAGTGCAATCTAAACCATCCCTGTTAGCCATAGTGGTATTGACGACCGCGCTAGTTGCATCGGGTTGTACAACAATCAATCCCTATTCAAATGAAGAACAAACCGCTAAAGCGACCAGTGGCGCATTGATTGGTGCCGTCGCGGGTGCCGCAATTGGAGTGGTATCTTCGAGCAAGAGCGACCGCGGTAAAGGTGCCTTAATTGGTGCAGCATCGGGCGCTGCAGTCGGTGGTGGTATTGGTTATTACATGGATGTGCAAGAGACCAAATTACGCCAACAATTAGCCTCAACGGGCGTGAGTGTGACCCGTAACGGCGATAACATCATTTTGAATATGCCTAATGAAGTGACCTTCGGCGTAGATCAAACCGAGTTAAGTGACGGTGCTAAACGCGTGCTGAATTCAGTGGCGGTTGTGGCCAAGGAATACAGCAAAACGCAGCTTAACGTATTAGGTTATACCGACAGCAGTGGTTCAGACTCTTACAATTTACGTCTGTCACAGGTCCGGGCTAGCGAAGTGGGTAATTACTTGATGAGTAAAGGCGTTGCCTCTGCCCGTGTAAAATCAAAAGGTATGGGTGAAGCGAGTCCTATTGCATCAAATGCCAATGCAAATGGCCGAGCACAAAACCGCCGCGTTGAGATCGTACTAATACCAACGGGTAAATAGTCTGGTCTAAGCACAAAGTTCTCGCTGAAAAAGTCGCCAGGGGCGACTTTTTTTGTTTTCAGTGGTGGGCTAATTGAGTGATTAGCTTGCCGTGCTTCTATTAGACAATTTGTCCTTTATGAAGCGCACCTTGAGTGACCTGCACCACAAACATATCACTGCTAATTACCTTGGGATGACTTCAGCTTGATCCCTTTATCTATTTCACGTTCTGTATGGTAATAAGTCACAAGAATGACTTTTAGTGCCTAAAGGAGAATATGACTATGATAAGCAAAAATATGTTAGTAGCCTTGAGTTTAAGTCCTGTCATCATGGTGACTGCTGTACAAGGAGTGCCGATGAAAGCCGAAGTGACCACAGGAGCCGCGCCGATAGAACTGCGCGCCGCAGGCAGTTTAAAGGCTGCGATGAGTGATATTATTGCTGCTTATCAAGCACAGTCGCAAATAAGTGTTGTAGCGCAATATGCGCCCTCAGGTTTATTGTTAAAGCGCATTCAAGAGGGCGAGAAAGTCGATATCTTTGCCTCGGCGAATATGAAACATCCACAGGCATTAGTGGATTCGGGTCAGGGCGAAGCGGTGCAAATGTTTGCCCGTAATCAACTCTGCGCCATTGCTCAAGACACAGTTCAGGTGACGAGTGCGACGTTACTCGATACCTTGTTAGATCCTAAGATTAAAGTCGGTACCTCAACCCCGAAAGCCGACCCCGCGGGTGATTATGCCTGGGCCGTTTTTGCTAAGGCCGAAGCGGTAAAACCCAATGCGAAAGCCGCGTTAGAGACCAAGGCATTACAACTGACGGGCGGCCCTGAGAGCGTTAAACCGCCTAAAGATCGCAACCCCTATGGCTGGGTGATGGAAAACAAGCAAGCGGATATCTTTTTAACCTATTGCACTAATGCTGTGCTGGCTAAAAAAGAAGTGCCAAGTTTACAAATCATTGACTTACCGCAGGAACTCGCCGTGGGTGCCGACTATGGTTTACTGGTTTTACAAGGCGCTAATACTGCCGCTAAGCCGTTAGCTGAGTTCATTCTATCGACAAAAGGCCAAGCGATTCTGAGCAGTTATGGTTTTCAACCTCCGGCAAAATAACCTTTTTTAGCTTTCAAGCCGGATAAAAAACGGCACCTTTGGGGTGCCGTTCTGTGGTTAGCTCAAACTGTTAAAGCGTTAGTTCATCAGGTAGAGCGTCGCTAACCCGAGGAAGGCGAACAGGCCAACCACGTCAGTGACTGTGGTGAGCACCATACCGCCAGCGAGGGCAGGATCGATTTTAAGTCGTTTTAAAATCAATGGAATACTCGCACCTGCAAGCCCAGCTACTGTCATGTTGATCAGCATGGCGCTACCAATTAATCCCGCCAGTGCCATATCATCCTTCCATAGCCACACGGCGACAAAGACTAAAATCGACCACATCAAGCCATTGAGAAAACCAATCGATAGCTCTTTACCGATAAGCCAGCGGGCGTTGCTTTGGCCGATATGGCCTAAAGCAATACCGCGGATCACGAGCGCTAAGGTCTGATTACCGGCAACACCGCCCATGCTAGGGACAATCGTCATTAGGATGGCGATAGTGGCAAATTGTTCAATAGTGCCTTCAAACATATTGCTGACCGACGAGGCGAGCAGGGCGGCGAATAAGTTTATAGTGAGCCAGAGCGAGCGACGTAGGGTACTTTTTAGCACAGGACCAAAGGTATCTTCATCTCCGTCCATCCCCGCCATACCCATCATGGAATGTTCAGCATCTTCGCGGATAACATCGACTACGTCATCGATTGTGATACGCCCGAGCAGCTTACCATCACTGTCGACGACAGGTGCCGATACCCAGTCATTGCGTTCGAATTTCTGCGCGACTTCGCTGTCGGACATGCTCACAGGAATACTTTGAATATTGGGATCCATGATATTGCGAATTGTGGTGCTTGGCGCGCAAGTCAGCAGATCTGCCAGCCTAACACCGCCAAGGACTTTGTCCTGTTTGTCGACCACATATAAGGTATCTGTGGTATCGGGTAGGTTGCCCCTTTGCCGAAGATAGCGCAGCACCACATCGATATTCACATCGGGTCTTAAGGTGACTGTATCTGTGTTCATCAAGCTGCCGGCGGTCTCATCTGGATAAGATAGGGCTTGTTCTACCCTCAGGCGATTTTGTTCCGTCATCGACTGCAGCACTTGTTTGTAAACTGCGTCGGGTAGACTTCGCAGAATATAGGCGAGATCGTCGGTGTCCATGCTTGCTGTCGCTTTCGCGACTCGCTCAGGGCTCATGCTGCGGATAAGTGGGTCTTTGAGTTCTTCACTCAACTCATCGAGTATGTCGCCTATTTGTTCCTGATCGATGAGCTGCCACAATACTTGTCTGGCACTTGGCGGTGATGATTCTAAGATCAGCGCGATATCTGAGGCGGCCATTTTTTGCAGCATATTACGCACGTGTACAAACATGCCGCTGCTAAGCGCTTGGTTTAACTGGTCGAGACTATGTCCGGTGTGATCGTTTTCTGCATTATCTACGGGCATTTGTCCTCCATTGTGCGGCAAATTGGTTTGAGATCTTAGTGTTGGGCTAGGATTTAGCGGTGACTAAGCGTCAGTCGATGACACAGATTAAGGCGGCTAAGGTAAGGTTAAGGCCAGTGCCAGCGTAATGACCGCTAGTGTAATCGCCAGTAGCTTGTATCGTCGAGCGACAAATGTTTTCTGAATGGCAAGTTTTTTAAACTAGACATGAAGTGAAACTAACGATGAAGTGCTTAGTGTGAAGTGAAACTAACAGGCTTCGTCAAACTTAGCGTCGATTAAGGCACAAATGGCATCGAGAGCCGGCTCTGCATCTGGGCCTTCGGCGATCAGCTTAATGGTTTTACCCATACCAGTTTCAAGCATCAGTAAGCCAAGTACACTGGCGGCCGATGCTTGTTTATCGCCTTGGATTAAGGTGATGGTCGCATCAAACTCGGAAGCCAGTACCACCAACTTAGTGGCGGCACGGGCATGTAAACCGAGCTTATTACAGATGGTTATCTGACGTTCAAGCTTTGGCATTGTTGAGCTCTCGATGACGGGCATAAACTTTATGTTTACCGTTACTAAAGCGTTTTGCCAATTGCTCTGCGACGTAAACCGATCTGTGCTGTCCACCTGTGCAGCCAATAGCTACCGTTAAATAACTGCGATTGTTACGCTCGAGATGCGGCAGCCAAGTCTCCAGTAAATTTTCGATTTGCCAGATGAACTTATTAACCAGTGGTTGACGATTTAAGAACTCAGCTACGGGTTCATCTAAGCCAGTCAATGGCCGCAGCGCCAACTCCCAGTGGGGATTGGGCAGGAAGCGCACATCGAACATAAAGTCGGCTTCGGTGGGCATTCCGTGCTTAAAGCCAAAGGACTCGAAGTTGATCACGAGTTCTTTATCGACACTACCAAGGAGAATTTGTCTGACTTGGTCGCTTAAATCATAGATATTCAGATTCGACGTATCTATGTAGTGATCGACCAGTTTTGACATAGGCTCGAGCAGTTTCCCCTCCAGCTTTATCGCTTCTTGCAAAGAGACTCGGCTCTTCGACAAAGGATGTAAACGGCGGGTTTCGCTGTAACGCTTAAGCAGAATTTTATCGCTGGAGTTAAGGAAGAAGCTCGTTAACTCAGTATCTGGAGGTAGGCTAGCGAGTTGTTTCACTAAGACCTTATCCTGCTCAGGCATGTTACGCACGTCGACACTGATGGCGACGAGATCGTTACTGCCTTTGAGTTGCTCAAGCAAACTGCCAATCAATGGCAAGGGAAGGTTATCGACACAATAATAGCCGAGATCTTCGAGTACCCTAAGGGCGACAGATTTGCCTGAGCCTGAGCGGCCCGACACTATGACCAGTTTCATCCAGTGATTACCTGATAGAGTTCCGTTTCATCATGCGTCTTGCGTAATTGCTTTAATATTTGCTTGTCGCTCAGCTTTTCGGCCATGCAAGACAAGGTACTTAAGTGCTGCTGACATTGGTCTGCAGGCACCAGTAGTGCAAATAAAATATCAACAGGTTGCTTATCGATAGCATCAAATGCTATCGGCTCTTCACACTTAATTAGTATGGCAATGGGCTGATCTATATCGGCTAGTCGACCATGTGGAATGGCGATGCCGTTACCTATACCTGTGCTCCCCATCTTTTCGCGCGCCACTAGGCTTTCGAATATCTCTTGAGATGAGAGGGTCGGGTACTGGGCAGCGACTAAGTCGCTGATGAGTTCCAGTACCTTTTTCTTGCTGCCCGGAGTGGCGCAGGTAGTGCACTCCGGCCGCAGTATGGTACAAAGTTCCATTATTAGTGTTTTGTTAACTTCTCTTTGTGTTTAATAACCTGACGGTCAAGCTTGTCAATCAGGGCGTCTATAGCGGCATACATGTCAGCATGCTCTGAAGTAGCAAAAACTTCACCACCTATGAGGTTTATTCTCGCTTCGGCAATCTGTTGCATTTTCTCAACATTGAGCACAACGTGCACATTATTGATCTGTTCGAAATGGCGTTCAAGTTTTGAAAACTTTTCTTCTACATATGCACGTAACGATTCGGTAATTTCGATATGGTGCCCACTTAGGTTTATTTGCATAGAAACGTCCTCCGATATCCACTGTAGGTTATAAACTTTTACGCTGATTAGAAGGTGGAATAAGCATAGCCTCTCGGTACTTCGCAATGGTTCTGCGGGCTACGTTGATCCCTTGTTCTGCCAGAAGTTGAGCCATCTTACTATCGCTTAATGGTTTTTTCTGGTTTTCCGCTGCCACCAGTTTCTTTATAAAGGCTCTGATTGCTGTGGATGAGCACTCACCACCATCGTCAGTACCGACGTGGCTAGAGAAGAAGTATTTTAGTTCAAAAAGTCCCTTAGGGGTATGCATGTATTTTTGAGTTGTGACCCGTGAGATGGTGGACTCATGCATTTCTACCGCTTCGGCAATATCGTTAAGCACCATAGGTTTCATGGCTTCTTCACCGTACTCAAAGAAACCTTGCTGATATTGCACTATGCAATTAGCAACTTTAAGCAAAGTGTCGTTACGGCTTTCTAAGCTCTTAATAAACCATTTAGCCTCTTGCAGATGGCCGCGAATAAATTGGCTATCGGCTTGGTTTTTGGTACTGCGTGCCATAGAAGCATAATGTTGATTTACATTGATTTTTGGCATGCAGTCAGGATTAAGCTCAACGACCCAGCGGCCATTTTTCTTCGACACAGACACATCTGGGATAACGTATTCGTCATTATTGGGCGTGATCAACAAACCTGGGCGAGGATTGAGAGTTTGGATAAGTGCTATACCATCCCTTAATTCATCTTCTTTTAATTTAGTCTTACGCATCAATAACCTAAAATCACGGGCGGCGATCAGATCTAAATGATCTTTGATCAGCATACGGGCGTTTTCTAGGTTGGGAGTATCAGCGGCGAAATGCGACAGTTGGATTAGCAGGCATTCACTTAAATCGCGGGCGGCAACGCCTATGGGATCAAAATGCTGAATGCGCTTGAGTACGGCTTCGACTTCGTCAAGCTCGACCTCCGAATTGCCCATGGCTTCGAGGATTTCGTCAGTACTTTGGGTGAGATAGCCTTGATCGTCGATGGCATCAATAATGGCGGTGGCAATGGCTAAATCGGTTTCAGAAAACGGCGTGAGGTTTTTTTGCCATTCTAAGTGTTCGTACAAACCTTCACTGGTCTCGCCTTGGAAGGGCATATCGTCTTCACGACTGCCGCCGGGGCCTGAGTTTGGGGAGGCGGTAAACACTTCATCCCATGTGGTGTCCATGGGGAGCTCATCGGGCATGGATTCTTTGGTTAGCGACTCTGCCGTGTCTATGGTGGAGCTGTCTTTTTCTGGTGGCAGAGTGCTAGATTCACTGAAATCCGTATCGGATAGCGTTTGGTTTACAGGGGTTTTAGTGGCGTCGAATTGATCCTCTTCCAGCTCGAGAAGGGGATTAGAATCTAATGCTTGCTGGATCTCTTGCTGCAGTTCTAATGACGACAGTTGCAACAGACGTATGGCCTGTTGTAATTGTGGCGTCATGGTTAACTGTTGACCCAGTTTGAGCTGGAGTGACGCTTTCATGTTACCGCTGATCCCTACGTTATTATTGTTGGATGAGGTCGCTTATTATTATCTTGAGTGAAGCCCAATGGCGGTATAAATTGCCTCCATTGGCTTCGCTCGATTAACTATAGCCTGAATTGTTCACCTAAGTACACAGCCCTAACTTGCTGATTGTCTAAGATCTCTGCTGGAGTTCCTTCGGCAATAAGGTTTCCGTGACTCACAATATAAGCATGTTCACATACATCTAATGTCTCGCGGACATTATGGTCTGTGATCAGTACGCCAAGGCCGCGACTTTTGAGTTGTTCGATAATCTTCTTGATGTCGATAACCGAAATAGGATCGACGCCGGCAAACGGTTCATCGAGCAAAATGAACTTAGGATTAGCGGCTAAAGCCCGCGCAATTTCGACGCGGCGACGTTCGCCACCCGACAATGACATGCCTTGGCTGTCACGGATGTGGGTGATATGAAACTCTTCGAGCAGATGTTCTAGTTCTTCTTCTCGTTCTTCGTTTTTAAGTTCTTTACGAGTTTGCAGTACGGCCATGATGTTGTCATGAACAGTTAGCTTACGAAAGATACTGGCTTCTTGCGGTAAGTAACCTATGCCTTTGCGGGCACGCAGATGCATAGGATCTGCGGTTAAATCATCATCGTCGATAAAGATATGTCCCTTATCGCTCTTCACTAGCCCGACAACCATGTAAAATGTCGTGGTTTTACCTGCACCGTTTGGACCGAGTAGGCCAACGACTTGACCGGTTTTTACCGTCAGACTGACGTCTTTAACCACTTGGCGACTCTTGTAACTTTTCGCCAGATTTTGTGCTCTTAAGGTGATTTGGGTCATTTAGAGTCCTGCTTTTTTACAGGTTTATCCGCCGGAGCGTCTGATTTAGCATCATCTTGATAGTTTTCAGGCTGAATAATAGTGATCACGCGATCGTCACCACTGCCAGTACTCTCGGCCATCAATTTCTGTTGAATCATGTTATAGCGGATTAAATTGCCTGTAACTTGGCTACCTGCTTGATCTAATGACGCCATACCTTTCAGTGTTAAGGTGCGGCTCGCCATATCGTAACGAATTTCTTTCGCGCTCGCCGATGCAGGACGGCCATCGTCTAATATTTGGCTATACGTAGCAGGGTTGCCTGTGGCGACCAAAGTTTTGCTATTTTCACCTTCAGCGGAAAATGCACGCAGTTCATTTGCTTGGATTTTTATTGAGCCTTGGGTAACTTCCACTGGACCAAAGAAGATGATCTGGTTGTTTTTGATATCCGCAGTTTGGCTCACAGCTTTAATTTTGACTTCTTGCTTTAAGTCGCCGACTTTCGCGAAAGCACTCATGCTCATAATTAGCATTAGGCTGGCAAGTAATACGTTATTTTGCTTCATATGTTCCTACTACCTGACTGGTCAATTGCACTTCTTGCGCGTTGAGGTCGGCATAAAGGCCTTGGCCTTGAATATTAAAATCTTTCCCTGTGACGTAAATGGTACGGTCAGAGGTCATTATCATAGTGTTGAGATCGAGTTCCAGATAACTGGTGGACAAGGTCTGAATCGGTTCTTCTGGGCTAATGGCATCGATAATAACATTATTTTCTAATACAACCTTGCCAGTTTCCTTGTTTAGCTTGCCCTGATCTGCCCTGAGCTGCCATTGTGCTTTACCTTGGTCTGGATAAACAAGATAAACAGGTTGAGTAAAGAAAGTTTGATTCGTTGAATCATAATGTTCCATGTGTTTCGCCGTCACACGGCTATTCACTAGTCCTTGCTCATTGAACTCAACACTGCGCAGATCTTCAACGATGAAATCTGGGGTATTTTGATCTTTTACTCTGTTATCGGAATCACCGCTGTGTTTGTTCTGCACTTGCCAGTAAAGCGCTAGTGCGGTTCCAAAAAAAGCGATAATCGCGAGTGTCACACGACTCATATACTCATTCCATGGGCCGAAGTGAATTTATTTTGACTTAGGAGTAACAGATCTGTGAGTTCACGCAGTGCACCGTGGCCACCATTGAGCGTAGTCACAAAATGGGCGTGTTGGCGTACATAGGGGTGGCCGTCAGCAACACTGACCGCTAAACCGACGACATTCATCACGGGGAGATCGACAATATCATCACCGATATAAGCCACTTCTTCTGGGGTGACACCATAAAGTGCGAGCAATGCTTCATAGGGCTCGAACTTATTGTCTACGCCTTGGTAAATATGGGTAACACCAAGGGCTGTCATACGGTTTTCAACGATTTTGGATTGACGTCCTGTGATCACGGCGAGGTTGAAACCGCTGGTGAGGAGTGAGCGCACGCCATAACCGTCACGGGTATGGAAGGCTTTGAGCTCTTCGCCGCTATTGCTCAAGTAAATACGGCCGTCGGAAAACACCCCATCGACGTCACAGATTAACAGTTTAATCTTTTGCGCGCGTTGCCACACATCATCACTGATTGGGCCGTAAAATCCTTGCTGTGGCATTAAATGACTCCTGCTTTTACCATATCGAGCATGTTAAGAGCGCCAATAGGATGGCGATCTTTATCGATAACAATTAATCCGTTGATATTTTTTGAGTCCATCACTTGCAGTGCTTGGGCGGCCAATACATTATCCGTGATCGTGACGCAGTTACGGGTCATCACATCGGCAATGGGCGTCGTGCGTAAATTCACTTCGGCATCAATAACGCGGCGTAAATCACCATCAGTGAAGATACCAACCAGTTTGCGCTGATCATCAATAATCGCCGTCATGCCTAAGCCTTTCTTGGAGATTTCGTACAGGGCTTCTGTGATGCAAATATCGTGGTTGACGAGCGGTAAGTCATCACCGCTGTGCATCACATCGCAGACTTTTAACAGCAACTTACGTCCTAATGCACCGCCGGGATGGGACATAGCAAAATCATCACGGGTAAAGCCTTTCGCTTGCAGCAGCGCAATGGCGATGGCATCGCCCATCACTAAGGTTGCTGTGGTACTTGAGGTGGGTGCTAGTCCAAGTGGGCAAGCCTCTTCTGGGACTTCAATACATAAATGCACTTTAGATAATCGCGCCATATTCGATTCGGGTTTACCCGTTACCGCGATAACGGGCACGCCCATACGTTGGATGACCGGCATTAAGGTGAGGATTTCGCTCGACTCACCAGAATTTGAAATCGCTAAAATCACATCGTTATCGGCCAATACACCCAGATCGCCGTGGCTGGCTTCACCCGGATGCACAAAAAATGCGGGCGTTCCTGTGCTGGCGAGGGTGGCAGAAATCTTATTGCCGATATGGCCCGATTTGCCCATTCCCATGACAATCACTTTGCCTGTGCAGTTGAGGATCAACTCGCAAGCTTCTGCAAATTCAGCCGAATCAACATATTGATAAAGATTGTCTAGGGCTGACTTTTCAATGTCGATAACTTTACAACCCCATTGGCGCAGTTGTGATTTGTCTACCATGTCTATCTCTCTTTTTGCATTGTCTTTGTCGCCCCATTGATGGGATTGGAATAGCACAATTTGGTACGCGATAAAGATGATATGTAATAGGCTTTCTGCCAAGTATTAGTTTGTTTTCAGACAATTTAGCTTATGTCTTGCTGTGGTTAATTACCGAAAACAGCAAAACAATTGCGGCAGGCTAGAGCGATTGATCCGACTCGTCAAGTTCAGCTGCGTTAGCTATTCACGCACAATAACGTGTTTAGCGGCAGAAGGTCTTGAGCAATATCATCGTCTTTGTCGTTTATTTCAATGGATTTATCCCATATCGCAGCGGGTATTACCCTATGGGATGCCTCTATTGCGCAATTGCGTATCGACTCTCCCCGATAAAAGTGGGCGAAGAGTGAGCTAAGTGCGAACGAATTAGCCAATACTGCCAATTCTGCAACTAGGTTGAAAACATTAAGTAACATTTTACCTGTGCAGAGTGAAAACTTAGGGCGCATTTTCGCTGTAAATGAGGCAAATTGAAAGTATCGCAGGGCGATAGTGTCGATTCGGTTGTAGGTTAAAGCGCAATTACGTACAATTTGCGGCTCTTCGATTGGTCAGTCTAGGAAGACTAGGATCACCTCATTTGCAAATGTCGGAATCAAGCATGACTCAAGAACAAACGCCGTTGGTTGAGATCCGTAATTTGGGGTTTAGCCGCGGTCAGCGTGTGATATATGAAGATATTAGCCTGTCCATTCCAAGGGGCAAGGTGACGGCGATCATGGGGCCGAGCGGCATAGGCAAAACGACCCTGTTGAAATTGATTGGCGGCCAATTAACGCCTGACCATGGACAAGTGTTATTCGACGGTCACGATATCCATGGCGTGAGTCGCAATGAATTATTTAGTCTGCGTAAGCGGATGAGCATGCTGTTTCAAAGTGGCGCGCTGTTTACCGACATTAATGTGTTCGATAACGTGGCGTTTGCACTGCGTGAACATTCTGGACTGCCTGAAGACATTATTCGCACTATCGTGCTGATGAAGCTTGAAGCCGTAGGTTTACGTGGTGCCGCTCAGATGATGCCAAGCGAGTTGTCCGGTGGTATGCAACGCCGCGCCGCATTGGCTAGAGCCATAGCGCTTGAACCTGAAATGGTGATGTACGATGAGCCTTTTGCAGGGCAAGACCCAATATCGATGGGCGTGTTAGTAAAGCTCATTCGTGAGTTATCCGATGCGCTGAATCTGACTTCAATTGTGGTGTCCCACGATGTGGATGAAGTGCTTGGCATTGCCGATTATGTATATGTGGTGGCTGACAAAAAAGTCATCGCCCATGGTACCCCTGAAGAATTAAAGTACGCTGATAATCCGCAGCTGAAACAGTTTATTCAAGGTGCTCCGGACGGCCCTGTGCCGTTCCATTATCCGGCAAATGATTACCAGCAAGAATTAATGGCAAAAGGAGTTGGCAAGTGAAGTTAATCGACAGTATTGCCGACTTAGGCCGCAGCGCGATTGAGTTAGTGCTCGGCTTTGGCCGTGCAGGCCTTATGCTGTGGGGCGCGATTTTTCGCTGGCCACGCGTGCGTAAAGGTTTTCCATTATTAGTGCGCCAGATTTATGTGGTCGGTGTGCAATCCATGGTGATTATTTTAGTCTCAGGACTCTTTATCGGCATGGTGCTCGCACTGCAAGGCTACAACATCTTAGTTGGTTTTGGCACCGAAGAAAGCTTAGGTCCTATGGTGGCGCTCAGTTTACTGCGTGAGTTAGGGCCAGTTGTTACCGCGTTATTGTTTGCGGGACGGGCGGGTTCAGCATTAACCGCTGAAATTGGTTTAATGAAAAGTACTGAGCAGCTTTCCAGTTTAGAAATGATGGCGATTGACCCATTAAGGCAGATTATTGCACCGCGCTTTTGGGCTGGAGTGATCAGTATGCCATTGCTGGCGTTGATGTTTACCGCTGTAGGTATTTATGGCGGGCACCTTGTTGGCGTGGAATGGAAAGGGATCGACAGTGGTGCGTTTTGGTCGATTCTGCAGGCGTCTGTCGAATGGCGTCAGGACATAGTTAACTGCTTGATCAAAAGTGGTGTGTTTGCCGTAGTGGTCACTTGGATTGCGTTATATCGCGGTTATCAAGTGATCCCAAATCCGGAAGGCATCAGCCGTGCAACGACCCAGACTGTCGTTCAGTCGAGCCTCGCTGTATTGGCATTGGATTTTTTACTGACAGCCCTGATGTTTGGCCGCTAACGGAACACTGCGGATTTCGACACAGGTTAGATGGATTAACAGAGTGGTAGCTGAACATGTTGACACGAAAAATTGAATTATTAGTGGGTGTGTTTCTTTTAACAGGATTGGCCGCTTTTTTGGTCTTAGTCTTTAACGTCGCCAATATTGAAGTGAAAAGCAGCGATAGCACTTATACCATACAAGCCAATTTTACCAACATTGGTGGTTTGAAGGTGCGTTCGCCAGTCAAGGTTGGCGGTGTTGTCGTTGGCCGAGTGAGCAGCATAGATTTAGACCCAGTTAAGTTAGTGGCTGTGGTCACATTAGTGATGGACAAGCGTTACGATAAATTCCCTGAAACCAGTAGTTTAGCCATTTTGACTTCGGGTTTGTTGGGCGAACAATTCTTAGGGTTAACACCGGGTTTTGTCGACGATGATGTCAGTATGCTGAAAGATGGCGATAAGATTGACGACACTCGTTCGGCATTAGTGTTGGAGGAGCTGATTGGTCAGTTCTTATATAGTATGGGTTCGAAGGATAAATAGGGGTTACCGCTATGTTTAAAAACTTATCTCGTTTTTTATTGCCGTTAGTGATGGTTTTAGGGGCAACGAGCGCAGTCGCCGCTGATGTGGTTGTCGATACGACAGATCCGTATGCCATGGTGAAAGCCGTTGCCAATAAAACCTTCGATCGTTTTCACAAAGATAAAGCATTAATCGATGCAAATTCAGACCATTTAAAGGTGATTGTTCGTGAAGAACTCATGCCTTATGTCGATTATAAATACGCTTCTTATAAGGTATTAGGCCAATATCTTAAGGATTCAACCGAAGAGCAACGCAATCGTTTCGTCAATGCTTTTGAAGGTTATTTAATCTCTACTTATGCCCAAGCCTTTACTGAATATACTAATCAAAAAGTGGAATTCTCACCTGGGATTGATTTTAGCAAAGAGAAAATGGTCGATGTAAACGTGCAGATCATCGAAGCCGGTCGCCCACCGATTAAACTGTTGTTTAAGGCGCGCCGTTTAAAGGATGACTCATGGAAGGCATTTGATTTAGTTGCCGAAGGTGTGAGCTTACTGTCTTCTAAGCAGTCGGAAATCTCTAATCTAATTCGCCAACAGGGTATCGATCCCGTGATTAAGATGCTCGAAGATCGCACTAAAGAGAAAGTGGTCATGAAGGCTAAGTCAGGGAAGTCACAGTCGTGATTGAATTTGTGCAACAGGGGACAGTTTGTCATCTCAAAGGGCGCATAACCCAAGTTGATGTCATTACACTTTGGCCACAGCGGCAACAACTGCTAAATGAGTCAACCCAGATATTGTCTCTGTCTGGGCTCGAATACAGTGATAGCGCTGGCATGGCATTTTTGCTGGCGTTAGTGCGTGAACATCGCAGCCAACTTGTATTGAGTTCTGCTTCACCACAACTTAAAAAACTAATTGATTTATATGATTTAGATGCCTTCTTTACCGAAGAAGCGCATTGAGAATAGGGTAATAGATTTCATGGAATGCAGCTTAATCGAACAGATTTTACGTGATGCGTTAGGGCTTGAAGAAGTTCACGCTAGCTCGGATGGTAGCCATTATAAAGTGATCGCCGTAGGTGAATGCTTCGATGGTATGAGCCGAGTCAAACAGCAACAAGCCATTTATGCACCGTTGACGGCACACATTGCCAGCGGTGAATTACATGCATTAACGATCAAAACTTTCACGCCGACTCAATGGAAACGCGAAAAAGTTTTCAACATGCCTAGCTAGTGAGGAAAAGTGGATAAACTAACAATTCAGGCAAGCCCCCCGCTTGCCGGTGATGTGATTATTTCGGGTGCTAAAAATGCAGCTTTGCCTATTCTGATGGCGGGTGTATTGGCTGAAACCGATTTTGTGGTTTCTAACGTGCCCAATCTGCGTGATGTGAGTACGAGCTGTAAATTATTACGCTGTCTCGGCGCTGAAGTGACTGAACTCGGTGACGGACAGATCCGCATTTCTACCACTAATCTGAATGAGTTTTGCGCTCCCTATGATCTAGTGAAAACCATGCGTGCTTCTATCTTGATCTTAGGGCCGTTATTGGCTCGTTATGGTACTGCTGACGTGTCATTGCCTGGTGGCTGTGCCATTGGCGCAAGACCAGTGAACTTGCACTTACATGGCCTCGAAATGATGGGCGCCAAGATTGAAGTGAAAGAAGGTTATATCAAGGCCCGTGTTGATGGTCGTCTTAAAGGCGCACATATCTTTATGGACATGGTGAGTGTTGGTGCGACCGAAAACTTACTGATGGCCGCAGCATTAGCCGATGGCGAAACCGTGATTGAAAACGCGGCCCGTGAACCTGAAGTGATCGATCTCGCTAATTGCTTAATTGCCATGGGTGCAAAAATCACTGGTGTAGGCAGTGCGACATTGCGTATTCAAGGGGTTGAGCGTTTACAGGGCTGTAATTACCGCGTGATGCCAGATCGTATCGAAACCGGTTCATTTTTGGTGGCCGCTGCGGTGACTCGTGGCCGTATTCGTTGTTTAAAAGCCGATCCTGCTTCACTGGAGTCGGTTATCGCAAAACTTGAAGATGCAGGCGCGACGATTACTACGGGCGAAGATTGGATTGAGCTCGATATGCAGGGTAAACGTCCGAAGGCGGTGAATATCAAGACTGCACCTTATCCTGGTTTCCCAACCGATATGCAGGCGCAGTTTTGTGTGCTCAATGCCTTAGCACAAGGCACGGCAACCATAACTGAGACTATCTTCGAAAATCGTTTTATGCATGTGCCTGAACTTATCCGTATGGGCGCTACCATGGAGCTTGAAGGCAACACCTGCATCATTCAAGGGATTGAATCTTTAAGTGGTGCTCAGGTAATGGCGACGGATTTACGTGCGTCAGCGAGTCTAGTGATTGCGGGCTTAGTGGCCGATGGTAAGACGATTGTCGATCGTATCTATCACTTAGATCGTGGCTATGAGCATATTGAGAATAAGTTTCAAGGTTTAGGCGCACAGGTTGTGCGTATTCAGTGATCTGTTACTGATTTAAGCTAATTTTGAATCATTAAAAAAACCAGCTAAAAGCTGGTTTTTTGTTTTCTGCAGTTGAGCTTGTAATACTGAGTGACGCTCTAGTTATCGATCACAACCTTCTCATCGATAATCACAGGTAACTCTTGTTGTTTACCTTGGCGTATCACAGTCATCATCACTTTCTTACCCGGTGTAGTTTCAGCGATACGGTCCATTAGCATTTCAACGCCTGGCACATCTTCACCATCGTATTTAATAATCACATCCCTTGGCATTAGCTGGGCACGGGCCGCTGGGCCATTTGGATCGACACCCATAATGACCACACCTTTTAAATCGGGCAGATTGAGAATTTGTGCAATGACAGGGTTGATAGGTTCACCTGAAATACCCAAAGCACCACGGATCACGCGGCCGTTTTTAATCAACTTACCCATAATGCTGTGGGCTAATTTAATCGGGATAGCGAAGTTAATCCCATGGCCGCCACCTTCTTCACCCACTTGGAATGCTGCGGTATTAATACCAATAAGGCTGCCGTTAGTGTCAATGAGTGCGCCACCCGAGTTACCCGCATTAATCGCTGCATCGGTTTGTAGGAAGTCTAAGTAACCTGAACTTAAGCCGTTACGCCCCGTGGCACTGATGATGCCTTGGGTAATGGTCTGGCCTAAATTGTAGGGATTACCAATAGCGAGTACGACATCACCGACTTGAGGCGGACTGTCGAGATTAACGGGGACAATCGGTAAGTTATCGCCTTCAATTTTGAGTACCGATAAATCGGTTTCAGGATCGAAGCCAACCACTTCAGAGGTAAATTTGCGTCCATCTTGCAGGGCGACAACAATCTCATCGGCTTTCTTAATGACATGATAATTAGTGAGAATATAACCTTCTTTACTCATTATCACCCCAGAACCTAGACCTTGAAGTGAGCCTGAATTAAGCGGCCGATTCTGATCTATGCTGAGGCTATAAATATTCACAACGGCAGGAGCTGCACGGCGTACCGCCTTGGCAAAGGATAGCTCGACTGTGTTGTTGGCACGGGTTTGTAGCAGACTACTACCGAGGGATTGGTTATCGATATAACGTGTCACCAATAAAAACATGGCCGCCATGATAAGGCCGAAAAGGGTGGCTTTACCGAGATATAACAGAGTGTCTTTTATAGTCATGGCAGGATGGATCTAGAAAAAGGTGAGTTAGATTAACATGTTTAATCGATGTAAGCATAGGGAACCTAAGCTCCCTATGCTCATCTATGGCAGAAAAAATGGCCTATTTTGTCGATTAACGTAGGACTAAATACAACATGCTCTTATCACGCATTATCTTCAGTGCCACGGCACCTTCTTGATCTTTAAGTTGTGCTTTAAGTGTCTTAAGATCTTTAATCGCAGTACGGTTAATACCGACAATCACATCTCCTTTTTGTAAGCCACTCATGGCCGCGGGTGAGCCTTGTGCGACATCGGTAATTTCAATGCCCTTAGATGAGTTTTCTAAGGACGCGCCTTGCAGCATAGGATGCACGGCACCAGCCGCTGTTTCACTGGTTTGGCTCGCTTCACCTAAGGTCACTTTAACTGTTTTCTTATCACCGTCACGGATGAGTCCTAACTCAACGTTAGCACCTGCACCCATAGTGGCGACTTTAGCCCGCAGTTCTTGGAATGACTTAATACCACGGCCATCAACGCTGATGATAATATCACCTGCTTTTATACCGGCCTTCTCTGCGGCACTGCCCTTGGCTACTTCATTCACGAAGCCGCCGTGTTGAGTGTCTAAACCGAAACCTTGGGCGAGTTGGCTATCGAGATCACGTCCCGAAATACCTAATACACCGCGGCGTACTTCTCCGTGTTCGGCAATTTGTGCCACGAGGTTTTTCACCATATTAGCAGGGATGGCAAAGCCAATACCGACGTTACCGCCGCCCGGTGCTACGATTGCGGTGTTAATCCCAATTAACTCGCCGTTAAGATTGACGAGTGCGCCACCCGAGTTACCACTGTTAATCGCGGCATCGGTTTGAATAAAGTTTTCCAGCATTTCAATGCCTAAGCCGCTACGGCCTAAAGCACTAACAATGCCCGAGGTGACGGTTTGACCTAAACCGAAGGGATTACCAATGGCAACGGCAAAGTCACCTACGCGTAAATCATCGGAATCAGAGGATTTGATTGCGATGAGATTTTTCGCTTCAATTTGCAATAATGCGATATCTGACTCTGAGTCAGTACCAATCAGTTTTGCTTTTACTTCACGGCCATCGTGAAGACCAACTTGAATATCATCAGCACCGTCAATCACATGGTTGTTCGTGACGATATAGCCTTTTTCTGCGTCAATAATGACGCCTGAGCCTAAGCCTCTAAAAGGACGTTCTTGCACTTGCTCTTGTGGCGCATTAGGGCCGAAAAAGTAACGGAAAACATCAGGTACTCTTTGCTTAGAAACATGAGTCCCCGTTACTGCTACTGATACGACTGCGGGCGTCGTACGCTCAAGCATAGGCGCAAGACTTGGAATGGATTGTCCCTCAACCGTCTGTGGAATGGCGGCCTGTGAGACGACAGGCATTATAGTCAGGGTCGCGGCTAACATTGCGGCTGAAAGTACAGATAATTTTGTTTTCATCTATTCATAACTCCAAATAAGGGTTGAAAGATCTGGATGTAATGCATCAGCAATCGTGCGAGTGCCAGATCAAATCTGTATCGGTACCGGCTATTTGCCTAGGTAATCACTCTGACTCGCACCTTATTGAAAAAGTTCATTATATTAATAAATGTTAATTTTTTTAGCCTATTTTGTCGGCTGTTTCATACTTGTTTCTGAACAGAAATCTGTGGGCGAGATTAGGATTTTTCAAGCCCCAATATTAGCGGATTTTGCCGATTAAAATGACCTACAGCATAGATGCTTATTAGACGTTTGTATGCAGTTTAGCGTTAAGGTAAAAGTCGTATTCTGCATTAATATATCCTGCGTCATATTGGCCGTGCTAATATCGTCACAGTTTTAATAAAGGACATAAGAGAATTTAAACGTGCCTCAGTTAAGCCCTTGGCAGCATTATCAAAAAGATCTTACCCGTGACGGTTTTTCCCATGATCCGGCTCAAGAAATTGCCGTTAAGGCGTTACAACGTGTCTATGAAGACTTAACTACGGCAGAAGAGCCGAGTTCTATTGTAGGGAAATTGTTTAGCGCATTAGGCTTAAAATCGGCACCAGCATCACCTAAAGGCCTGTATCTTTGGGGCGGAGTTGGGCGCGGTAAAACTTACCTGATGGATACTTTTTTTGATGCCTTGCCTGGCGATCAAAAGCTGCGGGCTCACTTCCATCGTTTCATGCATCAGCTACATTTAGATTTAGATGAGCTGAAAGGCGTGCGCGATCCCTTGTTGGTGATTGCGAAAAAGATGGCTGCAAAATATCGCGTTATCTGTTTCGATGAATTCTTTGTCTCTGATATTACCGATGCCATGCTATTAGGTACGCTGTTTCAAGCGTTATTTAAAGAAGGCGTTGTACTGGTTGCAACTTCGAATATTATCCCCGACGACTTATATAAAAATGGCTTACAGCGCGCACGTTTCTTACCTGCGATAGCCTTAATTAATCAACATTGTGAAGTACTCAATGTGGATTCTGGCATTGACTATCGATTGCGTACCCTTGAGCAAGCAGAGATTTATCATCATCCGTTAGATGCACAAGCTGATGCCAATCTGATACGTTATTTTAGTCAGTTAGCGCCTGAGTCTGAGGTGCTTACTGCTGACATCGAAATAGAAGGCCGCAGTATTAGTATTCGACAGCAGGCGCAGGGCGTATTGTTGGCCGATTTTAGAGCGCTCTGTGATGGTCCACGAAGCCAGCGTGATTACATGGAACTTGCGCGGATTTATCACACTGTCCTCGTGAGTGGCATAGAACAAATGGGCGCCTTTTTGACAGGCGATGACATCGCAAGACGTTTTTTAGCTATGGTCGACGAATTTTACGAGCGCAATGTAAAGCTGATTGTATCGGCTCAAGTGCCACTCGAAGATATTTATGCCGATGGTTTGCTTAACTTCGAATTTAGGCGTTGCCGTTCACGCTTAATTGAGATGCAATCCCACGATTATTTAAAAACCGAACACCTGCCGTAACCCAGTAGTGTAAGAGTTTTGCATTAGCTGCAGCCTTAAATCACCAGAGGCTTGTTAATCCTTAGGATGACAAGTCCGATTGGTCGATATTTTATAATTTTTATCAAAATATCAGGTGATTTTTAACTCAGCTTTGTCTATACTCCGCCACCTGCCCACGTTACTCCGCCAATTGGGCGGAAGTTGTAAGCCGAAGTCGGTGCTCGAAGGGGTACTAAAAGGCAATTTTGTGTTGTTTGCAAATGCAGACAGCATGTGAGACAGAAAATTAACTTTGGGTTTTTGTAATAATGAAGACTTTTACTGCTACACCAGAAACTGTAACTCGTGACTGGTTCGTCGTCGACGCAGACGGCAAAACTTTAGGTCGTATCGCTACTGAAATCGCTGTCCGTTTACGCGGTAAGCATAAGCCAGAATACACTCCACACGTTGATACCGGTGATTACATCATCGTTGTTAATGCTGAAAAAGTGACTGTTACTGGTAACAAAGCGAAAGGCAAAACGTACTACTCGCATTCAGGCTTCCCTGGTGGCATTAAGCAAATCAGCTTTGAAAAGCTGCAAGCGCAAAAGCCAGAAATGATCATCGAGAAAGCAGTTAAGGGTATGTTACCAAAAGGTCCTCTGGGCCGTGCCATGTTCCGTAAACTGAAAGTTTACGCTGGCGCAGAACATAACCACACTGCACAACAACCTCAAGTTCTTGATATCTAAACGGGATTAAGCAAATGGCTGCAACTCAGTACTACGGCACTGGCCGTCGCAAAACCTCTACAGCTCGCGTTTTCGCTAAAGCAGGTAGTGGCAACATCGTTGTAAATCAACGTCCTTTGGATCAGTATTTTGGTCGTGAAACTGCTCGTATGGTTGTTCGTCAACCTTTAGAGTTAGTTGAAATGACTGACAAGCTGGACATCTATGTAACTGTTAAAGGCGGTGGTATCACTGGCCAAGCAGGCGCAATCCGTCACGGTATTACCCGTGCTCTGATGCAATTAGATGAAGCACTGCGTCCATCTCTACGTTCTGCTGGTTTCGTTACCCGTGACGCTCGTAAAGTTGAGCGTAAGAAAGTGGGTCTACGTAAAGCACGTCGTAAGCCACAATTCTCTAAGCGTTAATTCGTTTTTGGAATATCAAAAAACCCAGCCTATGCTGGGTTTTTTATTGGCTAAAAATTGACGGTATAAGAAAACTCTTTGGTTGGAGTATGCTGATATACAATAAATTTATATTAAGCGAGTGAGTTTGAGGTAAGCATGACTTTTCAAATTTTTATGCTAGCAGTGGCACTTGTGTTGGTTTTGGAAGGCCTTGGGCCATTATTATTCCCAAATAAATGGCGTCGTTATTTAAATGAACTCTCCCATCAAAATCAGCAAGTTATCCAGCGACTTGGTGGGGCATTAGTCACGGCTGGAGTCGTTCTTTGGGTTATTTTTGCATGAAAAATAGCCTGCTTGCCCTTATTAACTAAGATCTGTTAAAATTCTTTTTTAACCGCAACCTTGCAGCAAATAATGGGCAAAAACGTAGTTGTTCTCGGCACCCAATGGGGTGACGAAGGAAAAGGTAAGATTGTCGACCTTCTAACAGAACAGGCAAAATATGTAGTGCGCTATCAAGGCGGCCACAATGCTGGTCATACCTTGGTTATCGACGGTGAAAAAACCGTTCTTCATCTGATCCCATCGGGTATCCTGCGCGATAATGTGAAATGCATTATTGGCAACGGTGTGGTGCTTGCACCTGACGCCCTGATGAAAGAGATCAACATGCTGAAAGATCGTGGAGTTCCTGTTGAGGAACGTCTGTTGATCTCTGAAGCGTGTCCGCTGATCCTTCCCTTCCATTGTGCCCTTGATATTGCCCGTGAAAAAGCGCGCGGTAATAAAGCTATTGGTACAACTGGCCGTGGTATTGGACCTGCGTATGAAGACAAGATCTCTCGTCGCGGTCTGCGAGTAGGCGACCTGTTCAATGCTGAACTGTTTGCTGAAAAGCTGAAAGAAGTTATGAAATACCATAACTTTATGCTGACAGAGTACTATCAAGTCGAAGCGGTTGATTACGAGCAAACGCTAGCAGATGCGTTGGCTATGGCCGATTATCTGAAGAGCATGTGTGTTGATGTGACTGAACTATTGGATACTGCGCGTAAAGCCGGTGAGCCAATTCTGTTCGAAGGCGCTCAAGGTACATTACTCGACATCGACCACGGAACATACCCATTTGTAACCTCTTCAAATACCACTGCCGGTGGTGTTGCGACGGGTTCAGGTTTTGGTCCGCGTCACTTAGACTATGTCTTAGGTATCATGAAGGCTTACACCACTCGCGTAGGTGCAGGTCCATTCCCAACTGAACTATTATGTGAAGTCGGCGATCATTTAGGTACTAAAGGTCATGAGTTTGGTGCAACAACGGGTCGTAAGCGTCGTCCAGGTTGGTTGGATGCTGTAGCAATGCGCCGCGCAGTTCAAATCAACAGTGTTAGCGGCTTCTGCTTGACTAAGTTAGATGTACTTGATGGTCTGAAAGAAGTGAAGATTTGTGTCGGTTATCAGAATCCTGATGGCACTATCTCTAAAGTCACTCCGCTTGCCGCTGAAGGTTATGAACTGGTTACGCCGGTTTATGAAACTATGCCGGGTTGGAGCGAGTCGACTTTTGGCGCGACATCAATTGAGCAACTGCCTCAAGCAGCGATCAATTATATCAAGCGTCTTGAAGAGTTATTAGAAACACCTATCGACATTATCTCTACGGGTCCTGATCGTAACGAAACCATGATTTTGGTTAATCCGTTTAATTAAGATCTGTTAAGGCCGTGTTTCACGGCCTTTTTCTCTGCTTCTTTATGCCTTTCTCTGTTTTATTCTGCGGTTAGAAATTCAGCTCAAGCTCAAGAAATAGGTTATACTGCCGATGCAAGTATTCATCCTACTGTCATTGAGAGTCGTTATGCTACGTACAGCACTCGTTGCGCTACTGCCTTTAGTATCTTCAATGTGCTTTGCTGAAACGCAGGCGGTGGATATTTATAGTCAAGATCAATTGCTTGATTTGATCCGTAGCAATCAATACTTAGCGAAAGTGAAACGTGATGATTGCCAGTTAGTCCAAGACATTGAGGCGCGAGCCCAAGTCTTAAAACAGCCTTTATATCAATTTCTTTGGGGCGAAATGCTTAATCATGGAACGTGTGTGAAGGCTAACCCTGTGAAGGGTATTGCTTTGTTACGTGACTCGGCCGAACAAGGTAGCTCAGAAGCGATGTTAAAGCTTGCCGAGTATTATCAGAGTGGGAAATTTGTCATCCGCAATAAAGACAGAGCAGTGCATTATTTACTGCCTGCGGCTGCAAGTGGCAGTTTATCCGCTCGTATGATGTTAGTTCGTTTATTCGGTGAAGGTTATGGTAGTCCTAGGGATTACGAGATGGCCTATCACTGGTTATATAACGATGTATTTGCGGACGAGGCGACTAAGAATAAAGCCTTGTCTTTACTGCAGGTGTTAGCAGCTAAAATGCCCCCCAGTGCAGTGGCGCGGGCCCAGCAAGAACAGTTGCGAACCCGTTAAGTGGTCTCTTAATCTAGAGACACATTATTTGGATATTGAATGATCAAAGACCCTCATTTTGAGCGTGAACAGGATAAGTACGAAAACCCTATCCCAAGCCGTGAGTATATTCTCGATTACTTACGTTCTCAAAAATCACCTATCACTCGTGACAGCATTGCCGCGGCGTTAAACATCCAAGAGGAAGAACAACTTGAGGCCTTGCGCCGTCGCCTACGTGCGATGGAACGCGATGGCGAACTGGTGTTCACCCGTGGGCAGAGCTATGGCTTACCCGAGAAAATGGATCTGATCCCCGGCACTGTGCTCGGACACAGAGAAGGCTTCGGCTTTTTCAAACCCGATGAAGGCGGTGATGACTTATTTATTTCGAACCGCGACATGCTGATGTATTTCCACGGTGATAAAGTGCTGGCGCAAAAAGCGGGCACAGATCGTCGTGGCCGTCGCGAAGCGCGTTTGGTTCGTCTGATCCAGCCGCGAAGTGCCGCGATTGTTGGCCGTTATCATGTCGATAGCGGTATGGCATTTGTCATTGCCGATGATAAGCGTATTACCCAAGAAATTTTAGTCGCGAATGAAGATCGCAATGGCGCCCGTCAAGGTGATGTGGTTGTGGTTGAATTAACGCGTCGCCCAGGCCGTTTTGTTAAGGCTGCGGGTAAAGTGACTGAAGTGCTCGGTAAGCAAATGGCGCCGGGTATGGAAATCGAAATTGCCCTGCGTAATTATGATTTACCCCATACTTGGTCACCAGTGATCGAGAAGAAACTGCGCCGTATTCCCGATGAAGTAACCGACGCCGATAAAGTCGGTCGTGTGGATTTACGTCATCTGCCATTAGTGACTATCGACGGTGAAGACGCCCGCGATTTTGACGATGCCGTGTACGCGGAGAAAAAAGCCGGTGGTGGCTGGCGTTTATGGGTTGCGATTGCCGACGTCAGTTATTATGTGCGTACCGATTCTGCCTTAGATACCGAAGCGCGTGCCCGTGGTAACTCAGTGTATTTCCCGTCGCAAGTGATCCCTATGCTGCCGGAGAAAATCTCTAACGGCCTATGTTCGCTTAATCCCCACGTCGACCGTTTATGTATGGTCGCCGAGATGACCGTATCTGCTAAAGGTAAGTTATCAGGTTATAAGTTTTATCCGGCTGTGATGTATTCCCATGCCCGTTTCACTTATACCCAAGTGGCAGCAATGTTAGAAGGCGGCCCCATTGCGCCTGAGCATGAGGCTTTGTTCCCGCATTTGCAGTGTTTACAGTCATTGTATTTAGCGCTCGATGAGCAAAGAGCCGAGCGTGGTGCGATTGCGTTTGAAACCATGGAAACGCAGTTCATTTTCAATGAGCAGCGCAAGATTGATAAAATCGTGCCGCGTGGCCGTAATCAAGCCCATAAAATCATTGAAGAATGTATGATTTTAGCCAACGTATCTGCAGCTAAGTTTGTGAAGAAACACAAAGGCGAAGTCTTGTATCGTGTGCATGAAGCGCCATCCGAGCAAAAATTGGCGAACTTTAAAGAGTTCCTTGCTGAGCGTGGTTTAAGCATGCCCGGTGGACTTGAGCCTACGCCGTCAGATTATCAGAATGTGATGTTGCAAATTGCCAACCGCCCTGATGCTGAACTTATCCAAGTGATGTTACTGCGCTCTATGCGTCAGGCAATTTACACTCCGGATAACGAAGGTCACTTCGGTTTAGCCTTAGAAGAATATGCGCATTTTACTTCGCCCATTCGCCGCTATCCGGATTTAGTGTTACATCGTGTGATCCGTTATTTACTCGCGAAGGAAAGAGGCGAAACCACTGAGAAGTGGACGCAGGATGGTGGCTACCATTATCAACTCGATGAACTCGATCAATTAGGCGAAGAGTGTTCGACCACAGAACGTCGTGCCGATGAAGCAACTCGCGATGTCAGCGATTGGCTGAAGTGCGAGTTTATGCAAGATCACGTCGGCGATACCTTCGAAGCTGTGATTGCTTCAGTAACCAGTTTTGGTTTGTTTGTGCGTTTAAATGAGCTATTTATCGATGGCTTAGTGCATATCTCAAGCCTAGGTAGCGATTACTACCAGTTCGATCCAATGCGTCAACGTCTTATCGGCGAGCACACAGGCCAAGTCTATCAAGTGGGTGATCCTGTGACAGTTAAGGTCGCTGCAGTCAACTTAGATGACAGACAGATTGATTTGGTTATGCTGGGTGATGACGGCAAAGGTGGTAAACGTAAAGCATCTGCCAGCCGTGATAAGCCGATGACAGCCCGTGAGCGCGTTAATCGTGAAGGCGCTAAGCAAGGTAAAGCAGGCAAAACCGCGGTATCTAGCGCCAAGGCTGAAACAGGCAAAACCAAACCTAAGGCCAAAGCTGGCACTAAAGCTAAAAAAGCAGCAGTAAAAGATCCGGCTAAAAAGCCAAAAGCCGCTAAGCGGAGCACGAGAAAGAAATAAATGAAAAAACAAGATATTATTTTTGGGATCCACGCAGTTGAAGCCCTGTTAAAACACAGCCCTGAGCGCATTATTGAGTTGTGGCTGTTACAAGGTCGTGACGATGAGCGCTTAACTGTGCTGGCCGATCAGGCCAAAGCCTTTGGCACGACGATTCAAGTCGCTTCTCGTAAAGCCTTAGATGACAAAGCGGAAAGCAGCCAACATCAAGGCATAGTCGCGCGCGTTAAAGCGGCGAAAGTATTGAATGAGCAAGATTTAGATGTGCTGCTTGCTAACACTGAGCAAGCATTCCTGTTGATCTTGGATGGTGTGACGGATCCCCATAACTTAGGCGCTTGCCTACGTAATGCCGATGCGGCTGGCGTACAAGGTATTATCGTGCCTAAAGACAATTCAGTTGGCTTAACTGCGACTGTGAGTAAAGTGGCATGTGGCGCTGCGGAAACAGTACCTTTATTCCAAGTGACTAATCTTGCGCGCACTATGCGTCACCTGCAGGATAAAGGTGTGTGGATTGTGGGCACTGCGGGCGAGGCAGATTGCGAGCTTTATCAAGCGGATCTCAAGGGATCATTGGCGATTGCTATGGGAGCTGAAGACAAAGGCTTACGCCGATTAAGCCGTGAGTCTTGCGATTCACTGATCTCTATCCCTATGGCCGGTAGTGTGTCTAGCTTGAACGTATCGGTTGCAACGGGTATTTGCTTATTTGAAGCAGTGCGTCAGCGTCGTAGCTAATACACTCACGTTTGCCTGATTTCGAACATGAGGTATCAGGCTTGCAGTAACGACTTGTTGTAGTAACTATATGTTTTAGTTAGAGCTTACAGAAATAAAAAGGCCGATTAACTTTAAACAGTTAATCGGCCTTTTTATTGGCCTTTTTATGTCAGCGCTTTGTCTAGGTTGATCTGATGGCTATCGGCGTCATCCGTTTGAACGGCTTCAGGCTCTGCTTGCTCGATATCGAAACTGAAGGCGAGTTGCTCCTCATCACTGTCATTTGCGTCGATAATATCGTCATCGACACCATCAGCCCCTAAATCATATTCCGCTTCATCTAGGTTAGCACTGGGTGTCATATGTTCTTGAATCGATTCGACATCAACTCGTGGATCCAGCGCTGCCGCCAGTGGTGAAGAGACTAAGTCGCCCGTCGCCATTATGTAGTCTTGGGTGACATTAGTTTCGACTTTTTGCTGTGAATGTACATAACGTAAACGCACAAAGAGTATTAAGGTACAGGCTGACATAAAGCCATATAACATGTTATTGCCAAACCATTGCATTAATGTCGATGCGATAAGCGGACCGATACTGGCGCCTAAGCCGAAGGTTAATAATATTGTTGCTGATAAGCCGACCCGCTCATTTTGCTCTACTCGAGAGTTGGCAAGCGCTGTGGCGAGCGGATAGAAAGTGAAACCTAAAATACCAAATAGGAAAGTCATCACCAGTGAA
Organism: Shewanella sp. SM23; assembly: GCF_025654295.1. NCBI lineage: Bacteria > Pseudomonadati > Pseudomonadota > Gammaproteobacteria > Alteromonadales > Shewanellaceae > Shewanella > Shewanella sp. SM23. The sequence goes on along the minus strand of NZ_JAKKRM010000019.1, from coordinate 61,437 downwards.
ATCACCGGATGATAGGGGGTTAAGGCGATAGCCAAGGCTAAGATACCGAGCAATATACAGTTGATACGGATAAGGCGACTGCGGGACATAATGTCGGACAATTTTCCCATTGGCCACTGTGCCAGTAATCCCGCTAAAATCGTTGCCGTCATATACGTGGCGACTTTTTCAGGCGGTAAACCTAAGTTACTGGCGTAGGCGGGAGCGAGACCATAAAACGAACCCACTATCATGCTACCAATCGCGATTGTCGTGAGTGCTTGTGGTGCTTTTTTCCAGTAATAGGCAATTTTGAGTGGGGCAGGAACTAAGGGCGCAGGGTGAAGACGACGCGTGAGTGAAATCGGTACGATACAGAGTGAAAAACAAATTGCGATAAGCAGTAGTGGCTCTAGTCCTAATTCGGGGAAAATACTGATCGCACCTTGGCCCAAGATTAAGCCGAAGTAAGATACGATCATATAACTCGCAAACACTGTGCCCCTTTGATTACTTTCAGCTTGTTCGTTAAGCCAACTTTCTAACACCATGTATTGGCACATCATCCCCATGCCGACCACGAGTCTGAGGAGCAGCCAAACCGCAAGCTCATCCACGAGTGCATGGCCTAATGCCGATGCAGCGACTATGCCTGCGCTGGCGACAAAGGCGCGGATATGGCCCACTTGAGCGATAAGTCGATGACCAATCTTAGAGCCTGCCACTAGGCCAACATAGTAGGCCGACATCATGCCGCCAATCCATATTTGTGGCACATTCATTACTGAGAGTCTGAGCCCAAGATAGGTGGTAAGCAAGCCGCCGGCTAATACCATTAATAATGTGGTGCTATATAAAGAGGCGAAAGTGCGCAGCGGATTAGTCATATACAACTCCGAAAACACAAACTAGATTGATAATGAGGAGTGAGTATATCAGGGGTTAGTGTTTATGTTGTGTTGCAAATTGTTGGTAAATCTTGATTAATTGCGCATTTCTGCTCAAAAAATCACTGAATTATGTCGGAACAACTCAAGGGGATGCTTGTAAAGTATTCACATAGACGCTAGCCGAGTAGGCTATTAGCGTCATCTTACTCTATGTGTTTCGTCGTATTTTTTAAAAAGAGTTATCTAAAAGTGTAAAGCAAGTTGAAGGTGGTGATGGTATCCATGGGTTGGCTTCCTTCTGGTACCACTTCAGTGTATTTGATGTTCATACCGATCTTAAATGCCCAATCTTGGAACACCAGATTTTTATAGTTCATATCTAAGGTGAGGGTGTTGTTGTTCTCGCCCACTTCCGCGGTGAGATCGGCATTGAGACTGCTGTATTCCTGTAGTTTTTGAGAGAATTTGGCAGCGGTACGAAGAATGACATCTTTTTCGGCATCAGGGTTGGGAATGGTTACCGACTCTGCAGGTAAGTTATATCGATAACCTGGGCCGAACTCGAGACTGAGTTTTGTTTTATAACTACTGATAGCATTGAAACCGTAACCACTCGAAAGCGTTGATATTTGCGTGTAACTACCGAATTGATCCCAAGTAAAATCACCACGTCCGAAGACATAACCCTTAGTCAGTTTATAGTTCGATTGTAACTGTAGCTCATATTTTTCGGAGGTTGTTTGACTTTTTTCTGAGGCAAAATAGGCTTTTAGTGTGGCTTCTTGCTTGGTTTGCTTTGTATCGTAAATCAGTTGGGTTCGACCATTAAAACTGCTGGATTCGGTATTGCCTGTGTTCAGTTGCAAGCCAGCTTCGATTTCCGCGGTAAAATCGCTGGGCGGTTCCTGATAATCAGGTGGAACAAGCGCAAGCGCAGGAAATGAAAGGAAAAACAAACTGATTGGCGCAATAACTTTTAGCATTATGTTTTATTCTTGGTTAGCTGATTTCAGACGTCCGAATATAGGCGAACCGCCATCATACCTGTATTGATTGGCGAGGCAAAGTTATTGCTTGAGTTTCTGGCTTGCTTTCTGTACTATCTCGCGCTCAAATCAGTCACTATTTTTCGTTCCTTGCCTCCATTTGGTTTGACTGAGCCAATACCGAGGCTACATAACCGTAAGGAGCAATAAATGCGTCATTACGAAATCGTATTTATGGTTCACCCAGATCAAAGTGAACAAGTACCAGGTATGATTGAGCGTTACACAGGTGTTATCACCGAAGCTAACGGCACAATCCACCGTTTAGAAGATTGGGGCCGTCGTCAACTGGCTTACCCAATCCTTGACCTGCATAAAGCTCACTACGTTCTGATGAACGTTGAAGCTAAAGCAGAGACGATCGAAGAGCTAGAAACAGCTTTCCGTTTCAACGACGCAGTTCTGCGTAACATGGTAATGCGTACTAAAGTTGCCGTTACTGAAGCATCTCCAATGGCTAGAGCTAGAGATGAGCGCGATTCACGTCGTGGCCCAGCTGGCGAACGCTCATATGATGAAGCTCACGCTGAAGAAATCGCTGAGTAAGGTAATCTGTGACCACCAATAACTTGGTGTTGTCAGGAACGATAACTCGTTCAAGACGCTTTAAAAGCCCAGCAGGTATTGCACACAGTGTAATTATGTTGGAACACAAATCGCAGCGTTATGAAGCCGAAATGCTCCGCAACGTCTACGTACAAATTCAAGTGATATTGAGTGGCCCACGCTTTGAAAGCGTCGCAGAAGATCTGAAAGCAGGTGTGGAAGTACAAGTGCAAGGCTTTATGACGCTTCAACAGGGGCGTAATGGTCAGAACCGCTTAGTCATCCATGCCGAAAATGTCGAATTGAAAACTTAGGAGACTGTCAACATGGCACGTTATTTCCGTCGTCGCAAGTTCTGCCGTTTCACCGCTGAAGGTGTTGCAGAAATTGATTACAAAGATATCGTTACTTTAAAGAACTACATCACTGAAAGCGGCAAGATTGTTCCTAGCCGTATCACTGGTACTAGTGCTAAATATCAGCGCCAACTAGCTCGCGCTATCAAGCGTGCTCGTTATCTTTCTCTACTGCCATACACTGATTTACATCAGTAATTGCAGTATTCCTAATCGAATATAGAGGATTTGATAATGAACGTTATTCTGCTTGATAAAATCGCTAACCTAGGCAACTTGGGTGACCAAGTTACTGTTAAAGCTGGTTACGCTCGTAACTACCTTTTGCCACAAGGTAAAGCTGTTGTTGCTAACGAAAGCAACGTTAAAGTATTTGAAGCTCGTCGCGCTGAATTAGAAGCTAAATTAGCTGCTGAATTAGCTGCTGCTAACCTACGTGCTGAGAAAATCACTGCACTGGAAGCTGTTGTTATTGCTTCTAAAGCGGGTGATGAAGGCAAACTGTTTGGTTCAGTTGGCAACCGTGACATCGCTGATGCAGTGACTGCTGCTGGTGTTGAGCTGGCTAAATCAGAAGTTCGTTTACCATTAGGCGCTCTGCGTACTACTGGCGACTTCGAAGTTGAAGTTCAGTTACACACTGAAGTTAAAGCTGTTGTTAAAGTTTCTATCGTTGCAGAAGCTTAATTACTCCTTGCTTTAATCTTAAGAGAAACACCGCTTCGGCGGTGTTTTTTTATGGCTGAAATTTAGGATTTGAGTGTATTTAGGTTTTGATATCGGCTCTGCGATGGATTTAAGCGATAGGTGATACGCGCCTACTCATTCAATCTCATCATCCCAAAGTGTATTCGCTGCTAAAAATACGAGCCCAAATAAAAGCCGCTTACTGCATAACAGTGAGCGGCTTTTTGTTTAGAGCAACGGATTTAGCTCAAGGTATTAATTTCTCACTAAATCCAATTCTTGGATTAAGTTATCGGCATGATCCACTTCATCCATCATCCACAGGATATAGCGAATATCCACGTGCACTGCACGGGTGATGGTTGGGTTGAAGAACCAATCTTTAGTGATAGCTTCATAGGTTGAGTCGAAGTTAAGGCCCACTAACTCACCTTTTCCGTTGAAGACTGGTGAGCCGGAGTTACCACCTGTGGTATCCACACTCGATAAGAAGTTAACAGGTACTGAGTTAAATTCTTCTGGTTTATCTAAACAAGAGAAGAGTCTGCAAATCCAGCCGCGGGGATCTTGATAAACCGACTTCACCAGATGATCACCAAAACGTTGTTCGCTAATCGCATCGAGGAGTTTTTTCGGCGCATTATAGGGCTCAACGCCTGTGTGTTTTGCGACTATGCCATCAAGACGAGTAAACGGCTGTTTATAGAGCGCATCACGTGATTGATAACCATCAACCATGCCATAGCTGATCCGTAGCGTACCGTTGGCGTCAGGATAGACTGGCCAGTTGTTTGCTTTGTAGTATTCGATTACGGCCGCCATATAATCAGGGCGAGCACTAGACAGCTTGCCGTCTAAGATTTTTTCTGACTTTTCCTGTGCCATATTCGTGTCGTAAAGTGCTACGGCTAAACGAATAAAGGGATCGGCACTGGTTTCGAAAGCGCTAGCATCGGCATTCATCCACGCGAGGCGCTTAGCTTGGTCTGTGAGCGTAGTGAGTGAGTACAAACCATCGAGTTTAGCTGCTAGATCGGCATCTTTCGTGTTCACACTTAGCATTTCATCGAGTGTTGCTACGCGATTTGATTGGCTAAGGTAAGCATTTAAATCTTGTAGCCACAAAGTCTTATCAACAGTGACATCAAAACTTGAATCGATACGTTTAAGACGTGAGCTTAGCATTGCAATATCACGTTCTTGGTAGCCTTGCTCACGCTCGGCATCGGGCTTTTGTTTTTCTTTAGCAAGACGGTAGAGGCTGTTTGCTGCGGTTAACAATGTGCTAGATTGGGCATTGGTAAAGTAGTAATTACTTTGGAACGCTTGTTGTTGCTCTGCGAGTAACACTTCTAACTCAGCAATGAGATTTTGATTTAGCTTAGGGTTTTGTTTAAGCCAAGCTAAAAAATTATCTTCACGGCTTTGCTTAATGCCAATGATATCCGTTGCTTTAAAACCCGCTAATAGGCCGTTGAGTTTCTTCATCCGGTTGGCCATTGAGGCCATATTACCTGCGTACTTAATAGCGATATCGGCATCTTTTTGTCCCATAGCCTCGATAGTATCAATCTGTAATTGATAACGCTTAGCTTGGGTTGGGTACAACCAATCACTGGCAAATTTAAGTTCACTGGTCAGGTTGTAACGGCTAGTCGTGCCTGGGTAACCCGCCACAAACACGCCATCACCGGCTTTTACGCCATCGGCATTGACCTTAAGGTAGCTCTTTGGTTGGTAAGGAATGTTATTGTCGCTATACGCGGCGGGTTTGCCATCTTTTCCGACGTAAGCTCGTAGGAAGGCAAAATCACCCGAATGGCGTGGATATTCATAGTTATCAATATCGCCACCATAGCCCCCAACACTTTCAGGTGGTGCGTAGACTAAGCGCACATCGCGGATCATCAATTGCTTGATTAAGTAGTATTCTAAGCCGTTATGGAAACTGCGCACATTACAACGATAGTTAGCATCGGCTTCACAGCTTTTGATGAGCGCTTTACTGTGATTTTGAATGTCTTCGTAACGACTTAGCGGGTCTTGGCTGAGGTCTTTATTGATTTGCGCGGTGACATTGGTCACTGCTTCTGTGATGTATAAACGTTCGTTAGGACCGGCAGAGGGTTCCTTGTCCATCGATGTTGCTAAAAAGCCTTGTTCTAGGTAGTTATGCTCTTGCTTAGTGTTATATTGTATCGCCTTGTAGGCACAATGGTGGTTTGTCACAACTAGCCCTTGGGGGGAGACAAAACTGGCGGTACAATAGCCCTGCCCAACCACAGCGTTCATTGGATAACTTGTCAGATCGGCCAGTTTTTCTGCCGGAATATCGATTCCGCGTTCACTGAGTTTGTCTGCAATTGAAGGCATTTGATAAGGTTGCCATTGTCCTTCGTCGGCAGTTGCTATGCCGGATGTCAGTACTAAGGCCGCAACCAATGCAATACGCATGTTCTTTCCTTATTGATTGTTAGAGTGTCCGTTGGAATGAAATAACAGGCGAGTGTAAACATCCTGTTTGCTTGACGCGGGTTTTATATCATATTTTGTTAAGTTGTTGGAAATCGGGAGCGTTAATGTCACAACAAGGTGCTTTTAAGCCTAAAAGTAAGCCAAGAGATTTGCAGCTTGATGGACTCAAGCTGCCACCGCATTCAATTGAGGCTGAACAATCGGTATTAGGCGGCTTGATGTTAGATGCCGAAGCGTGGGACAGGGTCGCAGAGGCTGTAGTAAAAGAGGATTTTTACTCTCGCTCACATAAGATGATCTTTTCTGCCATGCACAGATTGGTCGATTTAGGGCAACCGATCGATTTGATCACGGTTTCTGAACAGCTCGAAGTTGAGAACCAATTAGAAGATGCCGGTGGTTTTGCCTACTTAGGTGAGATTGCGAAAAATACCCCAAGTGCGGGTAATATTTTATCTTACGCTGAAATCGTCCGTGAGCGGGCCGTGGTCCGTGATATGATCCGCGTCGCACATGAGATTGCCGATGCGGGCTATAACCCAGAAGGTCGGGACTCGGGTGAATTACTCGACCTTGCTGAGAGTAAAGTATTTAAGATCGCAGAGATGCGAACCAATGCTAATGAAGGTCCCGAAGGTATCAAAACTATTCTGGAAAAAACCGTCGATAAGATTGAGCAGCTTTATAACAACCCCCACAACGGTGTGACTGGAGTATCGAGCGGTTTTAACGATCTCGATAAAATGACGGCAGGGTTTCAGTCTGGCGACTTGATTATCGTTGCTGCGCGTCCTTCTATGGGTAAAACCACCTTCGCGATGAACTTGTGCGAACAGGCCGCAATGAATGAAGATAAACCCGTACTTATTTTCAGTCTCGAGATGCCGTCAGAACAGATTATGATGCGTATGCTGGCCTCCTTGGGCCGCGTTGATCAAACCAAAATCCGTACTGGTCAACTCGATGATGAAGATTGGGCGCGGGTTTCATCGACTATGGGTATCATGCTCGAACAAGGTAAGATGTATATTGATGATGGTTCGGGATTAACCCCGACAGAAGTTCGCAGCCGCGCGCGTCGTATCGCCCGTGAGTACGGTGGTTTATCTATGATCATGATAGATTACCTGCAGTTAATGCAGGTGCCCGCCTTAAAAGATAACCGTACCTTAGAAATTTCTGAAATTTCACGCTCGCTGAAAGCATTAGCCAAAGAGTTGGAAATCCCGATTATTGCCCTGTCGCAGCTTAACCGCTCGCTCGAACAAAGGGCCGATAAACGTCCTGTTAACTCGGATTTACGTGAATCAGGCGCTATCGAGCAAGATGCGGATCTCATCATGTTTATTTATCGCGATGAAGTGTATAACAACGATTCTCAAGATAAAGGCACGGCAGAAATCATCATTGGTAAGCAACGTAACGGCCCCATTGGTCGGGTGCGGCTCACTTTCCAAGGGCAATTTTCGCGTTTCGATAATTATGCTGGGCCGCAGTTTGAAGAAGATTAATTGACGTTTAAAAACAGTCAGTTTGCGTTTGCAGAAGATGAGCTGTATTGATGTATTTTTTATATCCGTGACTTTTTATTTCCTGAGTAAACAAGGTAAATTTTGAACCCTTTTCCCCGTGCAGAAATTAGCAGTAGTGCACTGCAAACCAATCTCGCTGCGTTGCGTCAACAGGCACCAGCGAGTCGTGTGATGGCCGTCGTTAAAGCGAACGGTTATGGTCATGGATTATTGAATGTCGCTAATTGTTTAGTCAATGCCGATGGCTTTGGCCTAGCACGATTGGATGAGGCCTTAGAATTACGAGCGGGCGGCGTGACAGCGCGTTTATTGTTACTAGAAGGTTTTTTCCGTGCCACCGATCTCCCGTTACTCGTCGGGCATGATATTGACACTGTAGTGCACCACAGCTCTCAGCTTGAAATGTTAGAGCAAACTGTGTTGTCAAAACCTGTCACTGTCTGGCTTAAAGTGGATTCAGGCATGCATCGTTTAGGTTTTACGCCCGAACAATTTTCAACGGTTTACGCAAGGTTAATGGCCTGTCCCAATGTGGCAAAACCGATCCATTTGATGACACATTTTGCCTGTGCGGACGAGCCTGAAAACACCTATACCTCAGTACAGATGGCGGCTTTTAATACGTTAACGGCAGGCTTGCCCGGATTTAGAACCTTAGCAAACTCTGCTGGTGCTTTGTATTGGCCTCAGAGCCAAGGCGATTGGATCCGTCCTGGTATCGCACTCTATGGTGTATCTCCTGTTACTGGTGATTGCGGTGCGAATCACGGGCTAGTTCCTGCGATGGAATTGGTATCACAGTTGATTGCGGTACGGGATCATAAAGCCAATCAGCCAGTGGGCTATGGTTGTTTCTGGACCGCGAAGCAAGATACCCGTTTAGGTGTCGTGGCGATTGGCTATGGTGATGGTTATCCTCGCAATGCACCGGAAGGCACACCCGTGTGGGTCAATGGTCGTCGCGTACCCATAGTAGGCCGCGTCTCTATGGACATGTTGACTGTCGACTTAGGCCAAGATGCGCAAGATAAGGTTGGCGACAGTGCTTTGTTGTGGGGTAAAGCATTACCCGTTGAAGAAGTCGCTGAACATATCGGTACTATCGCTTATGAATTAGTCACTAAGCTCACCCCAAGGGTTGCGGTTTGCTTAGCTTAACCCTGACAAATGGAAGTATTTGGGGACACTTTTTAGCAAGAAAACGGTGATTAAACACCGTTTTCTTTTATGTAAAGTGTCAGGATGAATAATTGCCTCTACACGAATGGTTACTGCAAATAACACTATGAATTATAGTTATTTGTTAGCGAGAGAAGTGTCGAACCTGTAGGGCTGAGATAAGCGAAATAGTGGTTTGCAGTTCACCGTTGGCGACGCAATATGTTTTGGACCTGAGGATGAAGCTGTGCTGAACTGGTGTTAGGCGGCAAAATAGACGATAAAAATATCTCAATTCAGGTTACGGTAAACCAGCTGTTCTGATCTTTGTTATCTGGCTTTAAAAAAGCGAATGAAACATAAGATCCAGAGCGACAGGATAGTTAATGTATTTTGAGCTGACTGGCTTGATGTATTTAAGCTATTAGTTTTCAAAACATATTTCAATATAAGCAGTACCATGCGGGCTTGTAAATGGCATGATAATCTTAGTGCCATTAGCTTTATGGGAAATAGTATGGCCTTTTCCTGATACGACCATAGGAGTGGCCATTTCAAATTCATAGCCTTTTTGACCCAAAAGATTTTTTGCGCCACCAGTCACCATATTCGTAATTTCGCCTACTAAGTCAGTCACTTCCTCGTTAATTTTACCCGGGTTTTCGCCCAGCATATTCTGCATTATCTGCAAAACAAGCTTTTGTTCGAAGGTAATCGACAGTGATCCTTTTGTTTGGGGTCCAACAAGACCTATTAGGCCGGATACATCACCCTTAGCTAAGTTATCTACTTTGATTTGGGGTTTGCCCGGCGTCAAATCCATGCTCGCCATCGTAGATATGACATTGAGCAAAGATTGGAGGAAAGGATTAATAAAATTAACGTTCATGCCTAAGTTTGTCCTCTTTTGAGCCTAAACCATGGAGTAATGGCATTGCTTAAGGCTATTAGAAAAGTTGCTTATCGACAGCAATCTTGATCACACTCTATCAGCTTAGATGAGACCGCTATAAATGTGAGGCTAATTTAAAGATATTCTTATCATTTATCTGAGTTATAGGCAGCTAAAGCTCCATATAACCGTTTCCTTTATTGTTTAGATCGTTTTGTATGATGGTTCATAAGTTTGCTTGGAAGACGCTTATCGTCAAATGGCGTTGTTTTACGTCTCATACATACAAAAATGGGCTGCATTAGCCCCATTCATAGTGGCTCATGAGTGCCGATGCTGCAAAGTTTTTTAGCCTTTTTATGGAGTAACTCGACTTTTATTTGCACTTGAACTTGTGAGAAGGCGTTGCTACTCAACTCTCTATCCCATCGCGTCTTACGTAATCCCATTTTATATGGCTATTTTCGGCATTGTGGAGTGCTATCAAAAAGGCGTCTTGGCCTTGAGTGTCTTAGCTGACTTTGTAAAAGTACGATGTTCGCTGTAAACTGTCTCACTTTTTGCTTCACCCTAACGACGCATTTGTAGTGTGTTGTTCAGTACGTGTTTTCAGGTCAATTACTGGGAACACCATCTTGAGCGCTCAATCTTATAATTTGGGATACCTCACAGGATGCCCGGCAATTAGACAAATGCACAAATGTGTAAAAACAGCTTAAAATGTGAGCGTGATGATTCAGTCTAAAATGAGTAAAAACCCTGTTATATCAACTATTCCAATCGATAGGACCTTTTCTATTGCACCCATGTTGGATTGGACGGACCGTCATTATCGTTATTTTGCACGTTTGATGTCGGCTAATGCTTTGTTGTATACGGAAATGGTGACAACAGGAGCGATATTGCATGGTCGCGGTGATTACTTGGCGTATAACCAGGAAGAACATCCTTTGGCGTTGCAGTTAGGTGGCTCTAATCCCTTAGATTTGGCTCGTTGCGCTAAACTCGCTGCTGAGCGTGGCTACGATGAAGTTAACCTCAATGTGGGTTGTCCTTCCGATCGAGTGCAGAATGGTCGCTTTGGCGCGTGTCTGATGGCGGAACCTGAGTTAGTGGCTGAGTGTGTTGACGCCATGAAACAAGTCGTTGATATTCCTGTGACTGTGAAAACGCGTATCGGAATTGATGAACAAGATAGTTATGCGTTTTTAACCCAGTTTATTGATGTGGTCAGTGCCAAAGGTTGTACGGATTTTACTATCCATGCGCGTAAGGCGTGGCTTCAAGGGTTAAGCCCAAAAGAGAATCGCGAGATCCCGCCGCTCGATTATGAGCGTGTGTATCAACTTAAGCGTGATTATCCTGCACTTAATATTGGTATTAATGGCGGCGTAACAACTCTCGAGCAAGCACAAGTTCATTTAGTGCAGCTCGATGGAGTAATGATGGGGCGCGAGGCTTATCAGAATCCTTATATTCTGGCGCAGGTGGATCAAATATTGTGTGGCAGTCAAAAAGCAGTGATCAGCCGAGAGGCTGTGATTGAGGCTATGTTGCCTTATATTGAAGCGCATTTGCAGTCTGGTGGCCGGCTCAATCATATTACTCGTCATATGATAGGTTTATTTCAAGGTTTACCAGGTGCCCGTGCTTGGCGTCGTTATTTGAGTGAAAATGCCCATAAAAACGGCGCTGGGATAGAAGTGGTAAAACAGGCTTTTCAGAATATTCAGGCTGAAGTCGCTGAGTAATTTCTAATCAACTTAAAAGATGGTGAAATTTACTAGTTTGAGTAGTATTTTTCACCACTTGTTATTTCCTAATTCATTCCTATATCTCATTCCGTTCACTTAAAATGCTTTAAAGTGATTAGAATCATGCTGTTAAAAATATTATTATAAGTTGGCACGCAGTTTGTAATAGTCCCTTCGTCAAGTTAATTAATCGAAAGGGATGCCATCATGTTTATGTTAACCATTAAAAAATCAGTACAAATGAGTGTGTTATTAGGCGCGTTAGTCGGTAGCGTTGCAGCACACGCAGAAGCCGCACCAATATCAGATGTTGTGGGAACTATTGAGCAAACATTAACTGCGCAGACACAAGAGTTGTTCGTCAGTGTAAAGCGTGAATTTGTGATGTCATTGCAAACACAACTGGCTGAAAGTATTTATGACTTCAACAGTCAACTTAGCTTAAACGCTGAAAATAAAGGTGAATCGGCAGGTGCCGATGAATATAGCGCTAAGTAAAGGATCTGCTTATGTGGTTTGTAGCACCTTTGATGACATTGCTACTGTTACCTGTAATTAGTCTTGCGTTGTTTTCAGGCATTATTTGCTGGTTTCAGTGGCATAGTGTTAGTGATAAATAAGTTAGCGATGAACTGAGCCGAGGTTTTAGATGAAACGATTAAAAGTGCGTATGGAGAGTCCAGAGCGGTTAGTGTGTGGTGTTGCCGCTGGTATGGCATGGAAATTTGGTTGGTCTTGCTTTTGGACTCGAGTGGTGTGGGCTGGCGCTACCGTATTTATGCCTGGCGTGAGTTTGTTGATTTACTTTGTTTTAGCACTGTTAGTTGATCAATGGAAAAAACCAGCCTAATCATGCAGTGATGGCTGGTGTTCGATGAGCTAATAAGTGGCTTTTTTTGATTTAAAATGATGCAGTTAAACCTATCAACAAGAGGGCACTTTGACCCTCATGCGAAAATGTATGTGTATACTGCCTTGCAGACTACTTTTTCAAAAAAGCCTGAAATTTGCTTTTGGCTTCATCACTTTTTAGCCTAGCGCTAAATTGTTCAAGTTCTTGGTGCATTTGGTGTTGTACACGATTTTTATGCGGACGCATTAATTGACGTGTGATTTGTAGTGCTTGTGGCGGTTGATTTGCCAATTTTTTTGCCTGAGATAATGCATAACTGAGTAAATCTTCATGGGCCACAATTTCGTTGATCATATTGAGTCTATGGGCCGTCTCGGCATTAAAACTTTCACCAAGTAGCAGTAACTCAGCCGCTTTTTGATAACCAATGAGTTCTGGTAAGAGTAGGCTAGCCCCCGCTTCCGGCACGAGAGCCAAGTTGACGAAGGGAAGTTGAAATTTCGCCGTGTTGTCAGCGTATACCAGATCGCAATGTAGCAGTACGGTTGTACCTATACCGACGGCGGCACCAGAAACAGCAGCCACCAGAGGTTTTTTGAGTTCGAGTAGACAAAATAAGAAACGTACTGCGGGATGATTTGGCCCTAAGTCACTATTTTTCAAAAAGTCAGCAACATCATTGCCTGAGGTGAAACAATTATCTTGGCCATGGAGCATAAAGGCACGAATGTCGTTGTCTGCTTCACCTTCGATCAGGTATTCTGTCAGTTGTTTATACATATTAAGATCAAGTGCATTGCGTTTATCAGGGCGATTAAAGCTAATAATACGCACGCCCTGATCATCCTGAACCTGTATATGACTCATGGGTTGTTTCCTTTACGACGACATTGGGTAGACATGGAGTTTAAGACATTGAAACCAATATTCAAACAGCTGTTTAATTGTCTAGTTTTATCTTGTGCATCATTTTCAGCGTTGGCGAACGTAGTCATGACTGAAGGTCATATACGCGCCATGCCTGAGACAGTACCAAATACTGCCGCTTACTTTACGCTTGAAAACCACACAGATAAAGCGATTCGTCTTATCGGTGTCAGTACGACTGTGGCAAAGGATGCCCAATTACACACGATTATCGAAGACCAAGGCATGGTGAAGATGCGCCATGTTGAAGGTTTTGACATCCCCTCCCATGGCACATTAACGTTAACGCCGTCAGGGGATCACGTCATGTTGCTTGGCTTAAAAGCGCCATTGGTGTTAGAGCAACAAGTTGAACTGCAATTAGAGTTTGACGGTGGCGAGAAAATGGCAATTACCCTGCCTGTTAGTAAAGCAGTAGAAAACGCCGCAGAGCAAGAGCATCATCACCATCATTAAGGAGTCGCTTGATGCAAATTACATGGAAAAAAGTTACCGGGGTCGGTTTATTTTTAGTATTAATCGGTTATGGCGTGAGTGTATGGTGGAGTATCGAACCGGATCCGATTAGCCCTCAACAATTAACAGCATCCAATAAGAATATTGTTGGATACGCTACTACTACATCGCTAATCCTCACAGTCGAAAATTTACTCGATAAGCAAGGTGGTTGGTTATCAAACGATGTGATGCCACCTTCCATCTTCATGGATAATATGCCCGCATTTGAATATGGTGCTTTGGAGCAAGCCCGTGATTTAGCTTTGATTATGCGTAAAGAGTTTAGCCGCTCACAGTCACAATCTGCGGCGGACAAAGATTTAGGCGAAGCCCAATCTAAGCTCAATATTGACCACACTAGCTGGTTAGTACCCAGTGCCGAAAGCGAATATCGCGATGCAATCAAATTGCTGAAGCTTTATCGTGCCCGCATGATGGACCCAAATAATCAAGATGCACAGTTTTATGCCCGTGCTGACAACCTTAATGAATGGTTGAAAGAAGTGCAGAAACGTCTGGGCAGTATGTCGCAGCGTTTATCTGCCAGCGTTGGCCAAGAGCGCTTAAATACAGACCTAGCTGGTGACAATTCGGCGCGTCAATCAACCCCAAATTTGACCAGCCATCAGGTAAAAACCAGTTGGTGGAAAATTGATGATGTCTTCTATGAGAGCCGTGGTGCTTCATGGGCGTTGTTGAACTTTATGCGCGCAGTTGAAGTTGACTTTGCTGACGTATTGAAGAAGAAAAATGCTGAAGTAAGCCTAAGACAGATCATTCGTGAACTGGAAGCGACTCAGCAAACTGTCTGGAGCCCTGTTGTGCTTAATGGCAGCGGTTTTGGCTTAGTCGCTAATCATTCATTGGTTATGGCTAACTATGTATCCCGTGCGAATGCCGCGGTGATTGATTTAACGAACTTGCTATCTCAAGGTTAATTATGAAAAAAACTCTCCTCGCCAGTGCGGTATTAGGATTCTGTATGGCCTCATCTGCCCAAGCGGCAACTGTGGTTGGTTTTACGATTGGTGGTGATTACTGGCGCGCCGATACTAGCGGTACTTTTGCTGATAAAGGTCAACCACAACAAACATTTGATTACAGTTCATCGGCTCAAGGTAGCTACTGGATTGCGGTTGAGCACCCATTGCCATTTGTCCCTAACATTAAAATCCGTGAAAATAGCCTAGATCAGAAAGGTAGCATGTCTGGTGCTGATTTCAACTTCAATGGTCATGATTTTAAAGGTAATGTTACTACTTATACTGATTTGAGTAACACAGACTTCGTGCTGTACTACGAAATATTGGACAACGACATAGTGTCATTGGACCTTGGTGCTGCATACAAGTTAATGAATGGTTCACTGCGCGTGCAAGATCCTGGTCACCCAGAAGAGAAAGATGTCGATAGCGGTATTGTGATGGGTTACGCCAGTACGCATGTAGGTATGCCTGGCTTAGGTTTGTACGGTTTTGCTGATTTGATGCAGGGCGTCAATGAGTCAAGCGTGCACGACTATGCTATTGGTTTAGGTTGGCAATTTGATGGTTTGGCCGTCGATACGCGTGTACGTGTAGGCTACCGTGAATTTTTATTCGATGTGAGTAATTTCTCGGGTGTGAGTGCTGATACTAAATTTAAAGGTTATTTTGCGGGTGTTGAAATCAACTTCTAATTTTGTTGATTTTAACTTTTAAGCATAAAAAAACCGCCAAATGGCGGTTTTTTATATTTAATGACTGAGAGCGTTGTTACTGTGCAATCAAGCCATTATTGATGGCGATAACATCATCTTCATTCAATGTACCCGCAGCTTGCTTTAGTGCAACAACTGAGTTGATGTAGCTATAGCGCGCATCGGATAATTTACGTTTTGAGTCGTACAAGTCACGGGTACGGTTCAAAACATCAACGATAGTACGAGTACCCACTTCGAAACCCGCTTGAGTGGCTTTTAGGGCACTTTCTGATGAAATAACAGATTGCTCATAAGCTTTGATTGAGCTGATAGAAGCACCTACGTTGTTGTAGTTATTACGAACGTTTTTCACTACACCACGGTAAATTTGCTCAAGCTTTTCACTTGCTTCAACATACTGGAATTGTGCTTCATTAACTTGTGAGCTGACTTTAAAACCTTCGAAAATCGGAATGCTTAAGTTGACACCAACGCTGACATTATCAAAATCAGGTTCGTTGAGATTCCCCATTTTTTGCTCAAGACCTTTGTTGTAACCGGCATTTAAGCTTAAAGACGGCATGTGGCCTGCTTGATAAAGCTTAATGGTCTCTTGGGCAATATCTTTACCAATACGTTGAGTCATTAAATCAACACTATTGGTTTCAGCAATTTTTAACCATTCGCTAGATGACGTTGGCGCTGGCGTAACGGCTGAGAAACGGTTGGTATCTAGCACATTAATCGTTTTGTGATCGATGCCGGTGATTTCACGTAAGGCTTCATAACTATTGGCGAGCGTGTTTTCGGCTAAAATTTCAGTGGCTGAGGCTAAGTCATATTGCGCTTGAGCTTCATGCACATCGGTAATCGCGGTTAAACCCACTGCGAAACGTTGTTTAGTTTGTTCAAGTTGACGCTCGATTGCGCGTTTTTCTGCACCTTGGAACTCGTAGTTGTCTTTCGCCGTTAATACATCGAAATAGGCTTTAGTGATACGAGTAATCAAGTTTTGTAATGCGGAAGCATAAGCGGAATCAGCTTGAGAAGCGGCTTTCTCAGCAAGACTTAAACCAACCCAAGCACTGTGATCATAGATGACTTGATTTAATTTCAGGCTACCTACTAGACCACTTGCATCATCCTTCGGATCATTCCAAGCTTTGTCATAACCGACGTTTGCACTAATGGTTGGCAACAGCGGAGCGCGGTTTTGTTCGATTTTCTCAAACAAACCATTACGCTGGGCTTGGGCTTGCAATACGAGCGGGTCGCTGGTCAGTGCTTGCTGATAAATTTGCAACAAATCATCTGCTTGCACCGCTGAAGCGGAAGCCGCAAGTGTTAATGCTGCGCATAAATTATGGATCTTAAATTTCATTTGCTGTCCTTATTAGACAAAATCCCCCCACGGAGGAATATTTTAACTTCGTTTAGACTAAGTAATGCCTTTACCAAGGCGGTTTGCGCTTCCCGACGCTTCCCGATACAGCTAAAACTTAATGACCTAGAGTCTAAGAACTCTGACACTTTCAAGTCAAATTCGAAGTGTAACAGATTTTATTTTAAAAATGTGCTCAAATTGCCTTGATTATAGGCGCAAATTTAACTTTTAAGGATAGAGTATGAAACCCCCTGTTTTTTCGCAAACGGATATTGAGATCTTAGGAAAAAAATCCCTTTATCAAGGTTTTTTCTCAATGGACGAATACACTTTCAAGCATAAATTATTCGCTGGTGGCTGGAGTAAGCCTGTCACTCGCGAAGTGTTTGAACGGGGTCATGCTGTGGTCGTTCTTCCCTATGATGCCAAGCAAGATAAAGTCGTACTCATCGAACAGGTACGCTTTCCTGCATTAGCAACCGCTAAATCTCCTTGGCTTCTTGAGTTAGTCGCGGGTATGATTGCGCCCGCAGAAACGCCTCTGGATGTTGCACACCGCGAATTAATGGAAGAAACAGGCTTAATGGCTAAGCAAATACACAGTGTAAATAGCTATTTAGCGAGCCCCGGTGGTAGTACAGAACGTTTCTATTTCTATTGGGCTGATGTCGATTCAAACGACGCCCGTGGATTGCATGGATTAGCTGAAGAGCACGAAGATATTCGATTGCATGTCATGAGCCGCGAGCAAGCTTATGAGCGAGTGGTTGCGGGCGAGATTGATAATGCGTCGACCGTTATTGGATTACAATGGTTACAATTGAACTATCAGCAACTGGTTTAAGTTGGGATGAATTTGGCTACTTCGAGTCTAAAACGGCGCTATAAACCCAACGTCAGTGATTTTTTAGCACTGTGCGGGCGTAATTATGGTTACATGTTGAAATGGTTACCGTTAGAGATAGCTATCGGTGAGTCATGGCGACTCGAAGGTGAGTTTGGTATATTAGTAGTGCGAATTTTAGAAAATACCAAATATACTCAGCTAGTTGAGATATCTCGTCCCATCGAAATCAAGGAGTTTATCAATACTCCCAAGGTGTTAGTGAGAATTTATCACGATGCTAAATTAGCAGAAGTGTTAACTGGCCAACAGATTTACCAATTACGCCCAGTGTATGATTATCCCAATGTACGCATGTATCAAAGTGATGAAAAGTACCAGGTGAATGCATTCCTGGAAGAGTTATTAAAGATTGGTTACCAACACAGTGTCGTGTGCCAGTCTTAGAATTGGGTATTCAATGTGCTGAAAGAGGCTGTCTCTTACTCCATAGCTGAAGGGGAAAGCGTGCGTATCGTGCAAGTCACAGATCCGCATCTTTTTGCCGATCCTGAAGCTCAGCTATTAGGAGTTAATACTAGCAAAAGTTTTGCTGCCGTATTAAATACGATTAGAGCTGTGGACTATCCTGCTCACTTGATGCTCGCCACGGGCGATTTGAGTCAAGACTATTCGGCTGAGTCCTATCAGCAATTTGTGAAAGCAGTCACCCCCGTTGGCTTACCTTGCCATTATCTTCCTGGAAATCATGACGATCCACGGATCATGTATCTGCACATGCAGGGTGAACAGATTTTTGGGCAGCAGCGTATTCTGGCGGGAAACTGGCAAATCCTCATGTTGGATTCAACCGTGCGGGGAAAGCCTGGCGGCAATATGGCCGAGACTCAGTTCGAATTAATTGACGAAGCCATTGCCGCACATCCTGAATGCCATACTTTACTGGTGATGCATCACAATCCCATCGTTGTGAATTGTACTTGGCTGGATCAGCACTGCATGGACAATGGCGCCGAGTTTATCGCGCGAGTGGCAAAATATCCGCAGGTCAAAGGATTGCTCTGGGGACATGTGCACCAATGTATTGATACCCATCATAATGGGCCCCATGGCACGTTGCAGTTGATGGCGACACCTTCCACTTGTATTCAATTTAAGCCGTTATCGCCTTATTTTGCCTTGGATGGCGTTCAACCGGGTTATCGTTTGCTGGAGTTGAAAGCCGATGGTAGCATCAATACTAAAGTGTATCGCGTACCGGGTAACCATTTTTCCCCCGACAACAACTCTAGCGGTTATTAACGCGAATAGCCGCAGCCTGAGGAAATATGCTGCTTTATATTCACGGTTTTAATAGCTCTCCATTTTCAGATAAAGCTGTGATGACGGCTAAGTACATGGCGCTGCATCACCCTAGTGTGGCCTTCCATCAGCCCCAATTGCCTAATACACCTAAGGCTGCGATGGTGCTCTTAACCGCTTATGTTGAGGCGGCGATTGATGCCAAAGAGCCATTAGCTTATATAGGCTCATCTTTAGGTGGATATTTCGCCAGCTATTTAGCCGAAACCTATGGTGGCAAAGCGGTGTTAGTTAATCCTGCGGTAAAACCCTTTGAGTTGTTCGATGAGTTTATGGGGCCGCAATTCAATCCTTACACTGAACAGCATTATCTTGTCTTACCTGAGCATAAGTCTGAAGTCGCTGAATTTAATACGGCTGTGATCCGCAATCCGGATCGTTTTTTGGTATTATTGCAGACAGGTGATGATGTGCTGGATTATCGCGAAGCGGTCAATAAGTATCATCACTGTCAATTGCGAGTTGAAGCGGGTGGTGATCACAGCTTTGTTGGTTATGAGTCGCATCTGCAAACTGTAAGCCAATTTTTACACTTACCTTGACAAACTGACATGCCGAGCCGCAACATGGCCGGATATAACAACCTATAGCGTGCCCTATGACAAATCAATACACCTCTGACGCCATTGAAGTTCTCAACGGACTCGATCCTGTTAAACGCCGTCCAGGTATGTATACCGACACCTCCAGACCGAACCATTTGGGCCAAGAGGTCATAGATAACAGTGTCGATGAGGCATTGGCTGGTCACGCGACAAAAATTGAAGTTGTTCTACATACTGATAACTCCCTCGAAGTCACTGATGATGGCCGTGGTATGCCAGTGGATATCCACCCAGAAGAAGGCATTCCTGGGGTTGAGTTGATTCTGACCAAATTGCATGCTGGCGGTAAATTTTCGAATAAAAACTACCAGTTCTCCGGTGGTTTACACGGTGTCGGTATCTCGGTGGTTAACGCTTTGTCGCGCCGTGTCGAAGTCACGGTTCGCCGTGATGGCCAAGTGTATGACATCGCTTTTGAAAATGGCTTTAAGGTTGAAGATTTACGCCCAACAGGGACCTGTGGCCGTCGTAATACGGGGACTCGAGTGCATTTTTGGCCCGATACGAGCTATTTTGATTCGGCTAACTTCTCAAATTCAAAACTGATTTATCTACTTCGTGCTAAAGCGGTACTGTGCCCAGGTTTACGGATCAAATTCACCAATAAACAGACAAACGAAGTCCATGAATGGTTCTATGAAAGCGGCCTAACTGATTATTTGAAGGCAGCGATTGGCGACAATTTAAGGTTGCCAGAAGAGCCGTTTGTGGGTTGCTTTAAAGGCCAACTAGAAGCCGCAGATTGGGCCATTACTTGGTTGCCTGAAGGCGGCGAATCTATTGGCGAGAGTTATGTTAACTTAATTCCGACTCCGCTCGGTGGTACCCATGTGAATGGTTTCCGCCAAGGTTTATTGGAATCTATGCGGGAGTTCTGTGAGTTCAGAAATTTAATTCCCCGAGGTATTAAACTGTCACCCGAAGACATTTGGGATCGCGCCGCGTTTATATTGTCGGTGAAGATGCAAGAACCGCAATTCGCTGGTCAAACAAAAGAAAAGCTTTCTAGTCGCCAATGCGCTGCTTTTGTGTCTGGCGTTGTGCGTGACGCATTCTCACTCTGGTTGAACTCAAATACCGAGTTAGCTGAATCCTTAGCCGAAATGTGCATTAATAATGCCCAGAGTCGTTTAAAGGCCGCCAAAAAAGTGGCCCGCAAAAAGGTGACTTCGGGACCTGCACTGCCGGGTAAGCTGACAGACTGTAGTGGCCAAGATCCTATGCGCGGAGAGTTATTCCTCGTGGAAGGGGATTCTGCGGGTGGTAGTGCTAAACAGGCCCGCGATCGTGAGTTTCAAGCCATCATGCCGCTGCGTGGCAAAATCTTGAATACCTGGGAAGTCGATGCTTCGCAGGTATTAGCTTCACAGGAAGTTCATGATATTTCGGTCGCGATTGGTTGCGATCCCGATAGCAGCGATATCTCTGAATTACGTTATGGCAAGATTTGTATCCTTGCGGATGCCGACTCAGACGGACTGCACATTGCTACCTTGTTATGCGCGCTATTTTTGAAGCATTACCGTATCTTAGTTGAGCAGGGTCATGTGTATATTGCTATGCCGCCGTTGTTCCGTATTGATATCGGCAAAGAGGTGTATTACGCCTTAGATGAGGCAGAAAGAGCGGGTATTTTAGACCGTATTGCCGCTGAGAATAAAAAGGGTAAGGTACAAGTCACCCGCTTTAAGGGCTTGGGTGAGATGAATCCTTTACAACTTCGTGAAACAACGATGGATCCAAACACTCGTCGTTTAGTACAGTTGACGATAGATGACATCGAAGAAACGGATGCTTTGATGGATATGTTGCTCGCTAAGAAGCGTTCGCCGGACCGTAAAAACTGGCTTGAAGATAAGGGTGACATGGCTTTACTTTAATGTTGTGCACTATTGCCGATAACAATAAAACATAGGCATAAAGAAAATTACAATGTTGTATATTAAAACTAATAATTATAATTGCTTAAAGGTGTTTTCTGCCGGTTTTACGCTCTTAGCGAGTGTGACGTTATTGCTCTGCAATAGCGCCTTTGCGGGTTCCCAATCGATCATGATTACCGTCGCTAAGGGTTTTGGTTTATCGCTTTATGCCTCGGATATTGGCGATGCTAAGCAGATGGCGATGGGGGCTAATGGCACTTTATTTGTCGGTTCCAATAAGAGCGGCACTATCCATGCTCTCGTTGATAGTAATCAAGATGGTCGTGTCGATAAGCGCTATGTGATAGCCAAAGGGCTTGAATCACCCGATGCGATTGCATTCCACAATGGTGACTTGTTTGTCGCCACTGAAAATCAAATAGTGCGCTTTGTTGATATTGAGCAAAGATTGCGCCGCCCGAGTCGACCCAAAGAGATTTACAGTGACTTACCTTACTCAGAGAAGAAAAGTTCTCGGGCAATTAATTTTGGCCCAGATGGCCGTTTATATGTGTCTATTGGTGCGCCCTGTAACGTCTGTGAAGCGCCAGTGCCTTACAGTAGTATCATAGCGATCAATGTTGATACTGGCGCGAGTGAGCAGATTGCGGCTGGTGTGCGTGATGCAAGTGGATTTGATTGGTCGCCAATAGACAAAAAATTATGGTTTGCCGATCAAGGCCGTGATTGGATGGGGGACAACTTGCCACCCGATGAGATTAACCGCATCGATGTGATAGGGAGTCATTATGGCTTTCCTTATTTACATGCCAGTAGTGTTGTCGAACCCGCCTATGAAAAACCGAAAAATTTAAAAATCACTCTGCCAATGTATGAGTTGCCAGCCCATGTTGCACCCACGGGACTTGCATTTTATCGCGGCAGTCAATTTCCCGATATATACCATAATCAGTTGTTTGTTGCCGAAAATGGCTCGTGGAATCGTTCGAGTAAAGTTGGCTATCAAGTGGTGATGTTGAAGATTGAAGATCAAAAAGTGGTGAGTCGTGAAACGGTTGTTAGTTTCCTTGACGGTGAATTTCCCGTTGCTCGGCCCTTTGCGCTGTTATCGGCATCCGATGGTGCTATGTACATCTCCGATGATTTAAAAGGTAACGTGTATCGCTTGTTTTATAAGGGCGATAGTACTGAAGAAACACAGGAACTAGAAGAAAATGAGTGACGCTATCAAGTTAAGTCTCGATGGGGTAGAGCAAATGCCATTGCGGCGCTTTACCGAAGAGGCTTATCTGAACTATTCCATGTACGTCATTATGGACCGAGCCCTGCCACACATTGGTGATGGACTTAAACCGGTACAGCGTCGAATTATCTATGCGATGAGTGAGTTAGGTTTATCGGCTCAATCTAAGCATAAAAAGTCGGCCCGTACGGTTGGTGACGTATTAGGTAAATACCATCCTCACGGCGATAGTGCCTGTTATGAGGCTATGGTATTGATGGCGCAGCCATTTTCATATCGCTACCCGTTAGTCGATGGCCAAGGTAACTGGGGGGCCCCCGATGATCCTAAGTCATTTGCGGCTATGCGTTATACCGAAGCACGTCTCTCTAAATTCTCTGAAGTGTTACTCAGTGAACTGGGACAAGGTACGGTCGAGTGGGGTGCTAACTTTGATGGCACGTTAAAAGAGCCAAAAGTACTACCTGCACGTTTACCGCATATCTTACTCAATGGTATTACTGGTATTGCCGTAGGTATGGCGACGGATATTCCGCCGCATAACGTGAGAGAATTAGTCTCCGCCTGCGTAGCATTGCTCGATGATCCTAAGCTTGAACTCGAGCAATTGATGGCCTTTGTACCAGGCCCTGATTATCCAACTGAAGCCGAGATTATTACCCCGTCTGCCGATATTGCAAAAATTTATGAGTCGGGCCGTGGGTCATTAAGAGCACGTGCGGTTTACACCGTCGATGGCGGTGAAATCATCATAACGGCGCTGCCGCATCAAGCCAGTAGCGGTAAAATCTTAGAGCAAATCGCCGGTCAAATGCAGGCGAAGAAATTGCCTATGGTGGCCGATTTACGCGATGAGTCGGATCATGAAAACCCTGTGCGTCTTGTGGTGGTGCCGCGCTCCAATCGCGTCGATTGCGATCAACTGATGGCGCATTTGTTCGCCACCACGGATTTAGAAAAGAGCTTTAGAGTTAACTTAAACGTGCTGGGCCTCGATGGGCGTCCGCGAGTTAAAGGGTTGAAAACCTTATTAACTGAGTGGTTAGAGTTCCGCGTTGATACGGTTAAACGTCGTTTAGAATATCGTTTAGACAAGGTGGTATCGCGGTTACATATACTCGAAGCCCTAATGATCGCTTTCCTCAACATTGATGAAGTGATCGAGATTATTCGTTTTCACGATGATCCTAAAGCCGAGTTGATGGCCCGTTTTTCACTCAGTGATAAACAAGCTGAATCGATCCTCGAGTTAAAGTTACGGCATTTAGCTAAGTTAGAAGAATTTAAGATCACGGCCGAACAAAATGAGCTTGAAGCCGAACGCGAAAAACTGGAGCAGTTATTGGGCTCAGAGCGTCGCTTGAAGACGTTGATCAAGAAAGAATTAATTCAAGATGCGGAAACCTATGGCGATAATCGTCGCTCGCCAATCGTATTGCGTAATGAGTCCAAAGCATTAACTGAACAAGAGTTAACGCCGACAGAAGCCGTGACTGTTGTCTTATCTGAAAAAGGTTGGGTGCGTTGTGCTAAGGGCCACGATATCGATCCTTTGTCGCTCTCCTATAAGTCTGGCGACCAATATCTATGTAGCGCGATGGGACGTAGCAATCAGGCCGCAGTGTTTATTGATTCGTCTGGGCGGGCTTTTGCGACGGATAGCCATACTCTGCCATCGGCCCGTAGCCAAGGTGAGCCTATTACGACTCGCTTCAATATGGCACCTGGCGAAACCATGCAGCATGTGTTGATGGGGGAAGAAGACCAATGTTACTTGTTAGCAACGGATGCGGGTTACGGTTTTATTTGTTCATACAACGATATGGTGTCGCGCAATAAAGCGGGTAAAGCCTTGCTGAGTCTACCAACAAACGCTAAGTCATTAACGCCTAAGTTGATCGACCGCACTAAAGAAATGTCACTGCTAGCGATTACAAACGAAGGGCGGATGTTACTGTTTTCGCTAGAAGCGTTACCGCAATTATCCAAGGGTAAAGGTAATAAAATTATTGGCATACCAACCGAAAGAGCCAAGAATCGCGATGAACTTATGACGCATTTACAATTAGTGCCGAGTGATACGCCGGTTACCTTGTGGGCTGGTAAGCGCAAGCTCACACTGAAGCCAAGCGATCTTGAGCATTATCGAGGTGAACGTGGTCGTCGTGGTGCAAAATTGCCTAGAGGATTACAACGCGTCGATAGCGTTGAATTAGGTGACGGTGGTGATGCTTTAGCGAGCATCTAATGCTTTTTAATGGTTTCAATGCTGTAAATAATTAAATGGGTTAACTAAAACCACCTCAGTTTGGCTTAGGTGGTTTTTTATTTTTGGCGCTTTTGGATTAGATTTGAGACATAAAAAAACCTACTGTATTACTACAGTAGGTTTCTATTATCTCTTAGGTAAGAGATTAGAAGTCGTAACGTACACCTACAGAGAATACGTTGTCATCTTGTAGATCAACTTTGTTACCTGCAACAACATGGTCACCGCGGTACATAGCGTATTGGCCGTATACCATAGTTGATTTAGCTAAACGATAGTCAGCACCTAGGCTGAGGTTTTGTACGTTGATGTCAGTTCCTTTGTTAACAAATGATGAACCATCAGCCTTAAGTGTAGTGTTTACGTTTTTGTAAAAGCTGCCAAAGCCAGTTTCATCAACACCGTATTGAGCTTTCAGGTTTACACCGTTCAGATCGTAAGCAACGTTGACGAAATAAGTGTTACCGTCAACTGAACTGTCAACAACACTTTCAGAGGTTTGGAATAAACCACCGACTTTGAATTGGCCGAATTTTGCTTGGCCCACTAAGCGGTACGCATCAACACCCGCAATGCCTTTGTTATAAGCCACTGCAGCGTAGTAGTTTTGCTCTTTAAACTTGCTGTCACCCAATGTCGCGCTTAGTGCGTATAAGCTTTCATTCGTTGCTGGGGCTGGTTTACCGTCGATTAGCAGATCGTTATTATCATCAAATTGATAGTTAGCGTTTAATGTCACTAAGTCTGCTATTTTTGGCGAGTAATACCATACGCCATCAGCACTACGAGTTTGGGCGGTGACTAAACGGTCGATATCGGCGTTAGTGTTGCCGAAAATATCTACAGCGCCTTCGGCTTGTTTAAATACGGTATCGTTACGACCCACTAACACAGTACCTGCGTCAGTTTTTAAACCTAGATAAGTGTTACGTGCTTTGAAAACTTCACCTGCACCAGAAGTGTTTTCAACTTGGAATTCCATTTGGTAAACAATGTCGTAACCAGCAGCAATTTTTTCAGAACCCTTAACACCTAATAGTGAAAAGTTGTTTTCTAAATAAGTACCACCGTTGTTCTCATCTGCGTAGTTTTTTGTATCAACGCCATTGGTGCCAGATTGTAAGGTTGCACCTGTTTGGCTATTGGTTAATGCTAATTCTAAACGACCATAAAAGCTTGGGCCTTCGGCTAGCGCACCGAATGAAGCCAATGCCAATACTGATGCAACTGATGCAGAGATGAATGTCTTTTTCATGTTTTGTGCTCCCTCGAACCTAAGTTCTTATCCATTTTTCATGGTTTTTGTGTGGTTTAACGCATTTGCTACCTGAGTCGGTAACAAAGTTGCCGCCGATTTTTACAGTTTTACGACTCGCAGGCTGTGGCGCAGATCATATTTTTGGCTCTCCTTGCCTATATTCGGGCCATTTCTGGGATCTTTCCTTATATCTTGACTGCAAATTTACCTGAAAGGGGTAAAACTCTATTTTTCACTTACTACTTAAGTGGTAGGTAAGGCGGATTGCCTTAGATAGTGCGTCGGCGAGGGTAACTGTAGCATATACTAATGCTGTAGCAAGTCTGTCATATTGGTTATAGATTTGTGTTTGGGGGCGATATCTAAGCAGAAAAAGCGGCCGAAGCCGCTTTTTTATCAATAAATAACCTTGGGGTTAGTTGATTAATCTATTTAAAAATCAACGCGTAAACCGACAGTAAAGATGTTGTCATTCAGGTCTTGCTTTACATCGGCCAACATAAGATCACCATCGAAGCGTGTGTAGTGACCATAGACCATAGTCTTAGTGCTCAGGCGGTAATCTGCGCCCACACTGAACTGTTGCAGGTCAACATCACGGACCTGTTCTAGGCCACTGTTGTCTTGATCACCAACATAACGGCTCACGTATTTACCTAAACCTGAGTCATCTTTGCCGTACATCATCTTTAGTTTTAAGTCGCCAATTAAGTAGGCCGCGTTGACAAAATAGGTATCGCCTGAGAGATTGGCAAACTTATCATCTACATGCTCACTGTGTTGATATAAGGCACCTAAGATTACGTCACCGAATTTAGCTTGGGCCACACCACGGTAGGCTTCAACGTTGTCAATACCATCACTATAGGCGGCAGCGACATAGTAGTTTTGTGCTTTAAAGGCTTTATCCCCTAAGGTGGCGCTCAGAGCATACATTTGATCTTTGCTATACACGTCGTTGCCATTCTTATCCACTTGGTCATAGTTATCACTCATCAGATAAGTGGCATTAAGCGTCACGAGATCGGCAATTTTAGGTGAATAGTAAGAAATGCCATCGGCGGAGCGTGTTTGGCCTGCAACCAGTAAGTCGATATCAGCATTGGTATTACCGAAAAGATCGAAGCTACCTTCAGCTGCTTTAAATACGGTATCGTTACGACCCACTAAAGCCGTACCTGCGGCACTTCTGATACCTAGGAATGTATTACGGGCATTGAAGGTTTTATTTGAGTTGTCAAAGTTTTCGACACCAAATTCCATTTGATAAATGATGTCAAAGTAAGGGCTTACAGCTTCAGAACCTTTTACGCCTAACCAAGAGAAGTTGTTTTCAAGAACAGTGCCCTCCTTTTGGTTTTGAGTTGCATAACCTGTGTCTGAATTGGTAATGGCAAGATCAGCATGGCCATAGAATTCAGGGCCATCGGCGAGTGCTGTGAATGAATAGAGTGTGAGGCTAGAAATAATAGCCGTCGTCAGTAGATTCTTTTTCATCTTCATTTTCCTGTGCTTATCGCTGTTATATGCATTGATAACTTCAGTATCTATGCATGCTGTTGAGCTTTTATGCGGCAAAGTCTGCACAGACTTGAAATGATAAAGTGTGATCTGGATCAAGTTTCATATAAAGAATGGCTTATTCAACATATTGTTTTACAAGTGAAATACATGTTTTTATTAAGTCGATTACCAAATGACTCTGTGGTAAATGATGGGCCTTTGCTTTTATTACACTTATTTAGTGTTCGTATCCCTTTGCATCTAGTGTTTGGTGGCTGAGGATCTGATTTCGGTTTATGTCGATATCGTTTAGAATCCACGGCACATTTCTGGTGTTGCTTTTAAGCTGTCCCAGCTGGTGTTTACTGGATGCTAGGGCAAGCGTTCCTGCTGTTATTGGGTAATATAAGGTAAGTATTTATGACTGAGGCCTATCAAAATCGATTTGGTGGAATTGGCCGTTTGTATGGACAAAAGGCGTTGGCTAAATTTGCCACATCCCATGTGATGGTAATTGGTATTGGTGGCGTCGGTACTTGGGCGGCTGAAGCCTTAGCGCGGAGCGGCATAGGGCAGATAAGCTTGATGGATTTAGATGATATCTGTGTCACTAATACTAACCGACAAATACATGCTCTTAGCTCCACCATCGGCGGTTCTAAAGTTGCTGTGATGGCACAACGGATACGTGAAATTAATCCTGATTGCCAAGTGAATGAAATTGAAGATTTTATTACATTGGATAATCTAGGCGAGTATTTGCTTGGAGCTAAAGAGGGGGGCAATATTGATTATGTTATTGATTGTATTGATGCCGTTAAGCAGAAGGCTGCGTTAATTGCTTGGTGTAAACGTCAAAAAATTAAGATAGTGACAGTGGGCGGTGCGGGTGGACAGACAGATCCGACGCAAATTCAGTTAACTGATCTCGCTAAAACCTACCAAGATCCTTTGCTAGCCAAAGTGCGTAATATTTTGCGCCGCGAGTATAACTTCTCTAAAAACGTGCAACGCCGGTTTGCTATCGATGCTGTTTTTTCCAGTGAGCAGTTAGTGTATCCCCAAGCCGATGGCTCAGTGTGCGGTACTAAAGCGGCGGCTGATGGCAGCATGAGGATGGATTGTGCTTCTGGCTTTGGGGCTGTGACTATGGTCACTGGGACATTTGGTTTTGTGGCGGCAAGTCGCGTGTTAGCGCGATTGGCACAGCAGGCTCAAGAGGCGGTTTAAACTCTTAAACTAGATTCAGTCAAGATATCACCGCTTTCAAGGGCGGTGATACCCCTTCAATATTATGTAATTTCATTAGGTTATAGTTAGATATAAAAATCTTGTTGATTATTGACTGGTTCACATTGAGTGTATGGAAATTTAATATCAAATTGTGGGCCGCCTAGTTTTGAGTCTGCGCGATAACTCATAGTGCCTTTCAACAGTGTTGCGGCATTGAAGGCCGCTGATAATCCTAAGCCAGTACCACCTTTATTACGATTTGTAGTAAAGAAGGGTTCGAACATGTGCTCAGCAACATCTGCTGGAATGGCTAAGCCATTATTTTGAATGCTGATTTGAATTGATTCTTCATCCAAAGTCGCACTAATGTGGATAAGATTGTCTTCATGTCCTTGGAATGCATGGGTAAAGGCGTTCGAGAGAATATTACTAACAATTTGATTTAACAAACTGATATTGGTTTTGATATTGAGTGTAGGCTCCACGTTGATCTCCGTTGAGGCGTTAACATTGGGATGCATAATTAATGTCGACTCTAGGATTTCATGTAGCTGCTGGTTTAGATTACAGCATTGGTGTTCTTCGTGACTGCGATCGATGGCGATCGTTTTAAATTTTTGAATTAAACTACTGGCTTTAGTGATATTACGGACAATGAGTTCACAGCTTTCTTGGTACTCATTAAGTATTTCATTTATCTCATCTAGTGTGGCTTGATCGCTGTGGATCAGGTCGATCAGTTCTTCAATATGGCTGAGTTGCGCACTTGCCGCCGTCAAACAAATGCCAATTGGGGTGTTTATCTCATGGGCAACCCCTGACACGAGTCCACCCAAGGCCGCCATTTTTTCTTGCTCAACTAAAACCTGTTGTGCTCGTTTTAGTGCGCTAAGGGATTGTTCTAACTCTAGTGTTCTTTCTTTTACTTGCCTTGCGAGCTCTTCTTTATAGCTACGTTCGAGCTTGAGTAGCCGCTCTCTATCTTCTAAGGCTATTTGCAGTTCCGTCTTAGAATTCTTTAAGGCGCTAAATGAGCTTCTAAGTTGTACTTGCATGCTATTGATGGAATCAGCGACTTGTTTGAATTCATCAATTTTTTCATGACGGTCAAATTGTAGTGGCTCGTATTCATGGTCTATGTCGATATTTTTGCAGTATTGGCTGAGTTTATCTAAGTGTTTAGTAATGTTGAACCACACTAAAAATAGAATAAACCCAGCCACTAAGAAGGTTTTGATGCCATTAGAAAGCAGAATGATAATGGCCTTATCATACAAGCGTTGATAGATAGCATCGACATCGACTTGTATTTCGAGTGTGCCGACATTGATGTTTTCAGTCGGTGATTTATAGACTAAAGGAAAGGTTTTATCTAAGGAGTGTTCTTGTTTTTGCTCGCCTGCATTCCATGCTTGGCCGCTGTCATCTTTAATCGAAATATAGTTAATATCGGGCAGCTGAATTAGCCCATTGAGCTGAGTGTTAATGAGCCGCTCGTCAATAACCCAAATACTGGCGGCGAGCACATCTAAGTTCACCTTTTCCATGTTGGAAAATACTCTATCGATACGCACTACATCATTGCGATAATCACTGATCAACTGATACGCTGTGGTGATTAAGGTGATAACAGAACTAAAAAGTACAATAGACAGGGTAAGGTGCCTGCCTATGGGGCTTTTGATAAGTTGGCTAAAGAATGTCAGCATCTTAAATTTTCTTTATGCAATAGCGGCTTGAGATGCTTATAAGCATAGACCTACAGATCCAGAAAGTGCATTTTCTCGCAGATAAAATCAACGAAATATGTCTTAATTTGTGGCATTAAATTTGCTTATTAGCCGATAAGTTCAATTTTTTGTCACTGGGATAGCACTATGTTTAAACTCAAGCTGGATTCAGTTAAGTTTTTTAGCCCGAAGAAAATGATGTTTAGAGTCATGCTGTGGCTTATGGTGAGTTGCTCTGTCTTACTTCTTATTCCTCCTAATGTGCTGGCAGTGCTGGCGCTCGATAAATTTGTGCCAGAACATGCACAGTTTGTTGGATTAGGTCTAATCGTTTCTATCGCTTACTTTTTGAGTCAATTAATTAACTTAGGCTTAGATGAGTCTATCCGTCATTTAAGTGATAAGCGCGTTATTGAGACGATTGAAGCTAAAGTGAATCTACTTGATCCCGCTGAGCGAGCTTTAGTGAGGGAATTCTTTCTTCAAGGCGCCACGATTTTGACTCTGCCGCAAAATGAACCCGCTGTAAAAAGTTTAGTGAATGCCTGCATCTTAGAAAAGCTCGGTAACGAGCGCCATTATGCGATTCAGGGACCGACCGCTGACTATAAGATTGCCATGAAAGCGCGTATGTACCTCAACCGTGATGTGCTGCGTTTGCCAGCAGGTGAGCCGAGCCAAGAAGAAATGCAGTCGTTGATTAAGGCGCGTCCGCAATTTTTGAATGGATTAGTACAAAACAGAAAACACGCAGCATAGGCGTGTTCTACCTCACTCGGATGAGTGCTAGCAATGTTTTAGTTAGCACTTTTAACATGCGAGACAACAAAAAATGGGGGTGATAAGACCCCCTAGATTTTGCATTTATACAAGAAACATGAAGAACAACTGGAGCAAAAACTATGGTTTCGGTGCCGACTTCACAATGAACATCCAAGTGATATAAGACACTATCCCTATTGTGCTAAAGATAACGATCATTGAAAGTAAGCCTATGGGGTTACCAAACATCAGATCTAACCAAAATGCCATGACTGAAATCCTCTTTCCTGTGAAGTCCTCGCTAAATTAGCGGTATTCGATAGCTAAAATACTGATCTCGATCAATAAAAAATCGACATAGGAATACAAAGTCATAACCCTTAGTTAACTCTGTGATCTTGGTCAAATTTAAGGGTATGCTTAACAGCGACGAGTTCAAATAATTTAGCTTTGTTTCTTCTTCCGTTAGCGTCTAGGATTAACCTATTCAACTCGATCGATATTCAGTTAACGCGCTATTCCATTTATTCGTTCTTGTTTTTATATGAAGACGCGATATCAGTTTTTTAAAGGAGTAAAAAATGGATTCTAAAAAAAGTCACAAGGATTCAATGGGATATAATTCTATCTTTGCGCCACTATTGTTGCTGATTTATCCCCTCTATTGTTTGGTGATCACAGGGCACTTTGTTGCCATTTTGTGTTTAAGCGTGCTCGCCGCCATTTTAATGTTCAACATCAATAAATTAATCCGTAATTTGAGACAACTTGAGCGTGCAGCACACCACTTAGGCGAGGGAGATTTGAGTTATCAATTGGAAGAGAAGGATGCGGGTGTGTTCATTAAGGTAGTACATAACATTAATCGCATGGGTGAGGATGTCAGCCGTACGATTTTGTCTTTATCTGATACCTGTGAAGGGATGAAAAAAGTCGCCTCGGATATCAAGGTTATTAGTGAACAGGCAAAGCAAGGCGTGTTAGAGCAAGAGCATCAAACGGAACTGGCAGCCAGTGCGATGACGCAGATGGTTTCAAGCGTACAAGCCGTATCGCAAAATGCGGTGAGTGCTGCGCAGGCAGCTGATATTGCCCAAAGTTCTGCTAAGCGCGGTGATCAAATCATGAATGGCATAGTCACTAAAATTGGCGCTATGTCGCAACAAATCCATGATACTCGAACCGTGATTGAGCACTTGGCCGCCGACAGCAACAATATCAGTAGTATTATTGAAACCATTTCGCAGGTGGCCGAACAAACCAATTTACTCGCTTTAAATGCTGCCATTGAAAGTGCGAGAGCGGGTGAACATGGTCGCGGTTTTGCTGTAGTCGCCGATGAAGTACGTAATCTTGCTAAACGAACATCCGAAGCCACGGTTGAGATCCAGCAGCAAATCGCCGCATTACAAAAAGGCGCACAACATGGTGTTGAAGTCATGTTGAAAAACGTGGCGATTGCCGACGAAACGGCTGATATGGTTGATCAAGCTCACAGTGCACTCGGGCAGATTGTCGCTCAGGTGGAGACCATTACCGATATGTCCCACCAAATTGCCACAGCATCGGGACAACAACATACAGTAGCAGAGGAAATTAATAAAAATATCAGTGTGATGGCTGAGCTAGCCCTGAGTAATGCCTCCCACACCAACAACACTAACTTATCGAGTTTGAAAGTGTATAACATGTCGCAGGAAATCGGCTCCTTGCTGCATCGATTCCATGTGAATGCGGCATTTTTTAATTCGAGTCAGGCGCAAAATAAACTCTTTGTAAAATGGGGGCCTGAGTTAGACATAGGAATGCCTGAGATCAATCGTCAACATCAACGCTTAGTCTCATTGATCAATGAATTACACCGCACATTAAATGAAGAGTATGGACTTGAAGCCATCAAACGTATCGTACAAGGGTTAGTGGATTACACCGCCAATCACTTTGCCTATGAAGAGGAACTCTTTGCGCGTTTTGGTTACCCTCAAACTGACAGCCACAAGGAAAAACACGGCAAGTTAGTTGGGCAAGTACTTGATTTTCAAAAGCGGGTTGTTAGAGGTGAAGATGTTGCCGACGAATTAATGGCTTTCTTGAAAGCTTGGTTGGTAAACCATATTCAAAAAAGTGATAAAGAATATACCGCTTTTTTATTATCCCATGGCGCAGAATAACCCCAAGAGCATGATTTTTGAGCGGTTAAATGCAATTTGTATTAAAGTCGCGGCAAAAGACTTGCCATTGTCATAAGCAAAGGTATAATTCCCAGCACTTAGAGACAGACAGTTGTTTTGATTGTTTCTAAGTGCATATTTGATATGCCAGTGTGGTGAAATCGGTAGACACAGGGGATTCAAAATCCCCCGCCCTTAAAAGCGTGCCAGTTCGAGTCTGGCCACTGGTACCAAATCCTTCTG
This sequence comes from Shewanella sp. SM23, assembly GCF_025654295.1. NCBI lineage: Bacteria > Pseudomonadati > Pseudomonadota > Gammaproteobacteria > Alteromonadales > Shewanellaceae > Shewanella > Shewanella sp. SM23. Next base: position 27,673 of record NZ_JAKKRM010000019.1, on the reverse strand, counting down.
ATGAAGGAACTAAAACCGACCTAGAGTCGGTTTTTTTGTGCCTGAAATTTGGTTTTCGAAGGGTGCTCTAGGTTGAGCTAGTGGGATTCGGCGATATCCATTTGCGTCATAGTCACGCCTTTGATTTGTGCATAAATCGCTTTGCCATGAGTGAGTTGCAGTTCGTCGCAGGCCCAAGGGGTGATGTTGGCCCAAAGTTCATCGCGGCCTAGGGCGATTTTTAATTGGATTTGCTCGCTGTTATCGCTGGAGTATAACTCTTTAATTTTTCCCTTTAGCAGGTTACGTATACTTGAGCCTTTGGGGATCTCAGTGCAAACCGAGACATGATTTGCCTGAATACGCACTTTGAGTTTCTTTGCCGTTTCAGCCAGATAGCCACTAACCCACAAATAGTTTCCATCATCCATCACGAGTCGAGTCATGGGGTAGTCGGGATGTCTGTCGGCGACCTTTGCACTGAGGAGTGAGCTGAGTTCCTGCAATGGCACCCAAGGCCGCATTTGCTCGCTATTCCACACTTCACTTAAGGCCCCTTGGGCGATCAATTTCCCCTGATGCAGCACCAGCATATAATCCGCCAGTTGTAAGATCTCATCTAGGCTGTGGCTCACATACACTATCGGCAGTTTTAGTTCCTGCGATAAGGTTTGTAGGTATGGCAGTAACTCGCGTTTACGGGGTAAATCGAGTGATGCCAGCGGCTCATCCATCAGCAGCATGTCAGGTGATGTCAGCAGGGCACGGCCAATGGCAACCCGTTGTTTTTCACCGCCCGATAGCGTGCTGGGATAGCGACTGAGGAGTTTTTCAATTCCCAGTAACTGCACAATTCTATCGAACAAGACTGGGTTAGCTTTACGCACACCATAGTTGAGATTGCCCTTCACGCTATAGTGCGGGAACAGCCGTGCTTCTTGAAATACATAGCCAATTTGGCGCTTCTCTGGGGAAAGGTTCACTTTGCCTTGTTGATAAAGCAGTTTGTCGCCGAGGCGGATTTCACCGCTATCTGGGGTCGAAAGCCCGCCAAGTAGGTTCACGAGCGAGGTCTTACCCGCACCCGAGCGGCCAAAAACGGCTGTCACGCCCTGCAATGGCAATTGGGTATCGACTTTCAGTTGCAGCTGTCCGAGCCGTTTTTCAATATTGATCCTTAACATACGCTTGCTGTCCTCTGCAGGGCTTTTTTACTCAGCCATTGGGAGGCGAGTAAAGATGCTAGTGCGATCACTATTGAGATAATGCACAGACGCATGGCCTGATATTCTGCCCCTGGGGTTTCAATAAAAGAGTACATGGCGAGCGGAATTGTACGAGTTTCACCGGGAATATTAGAAACGAAAGTAATGGTCGAGCCAAATTCCCCTAGGCTGCGAGCAAAGGCGATAATCATGCCTGACACTATCCCCGGAGAGGTGAGCGGCAGTGTGATGGTGAGAAATACCCGCCATCGACTGCTACCTAAAGTGCGTGCGGCCTGCTCGAGTCGAATATCTACTGTTTCAAAGGATTGGCGTATGGCTCTGACCATCAGCGGGAATGACACTATCGCCGCCGCGAGGGCCGCACCGCGCCAACTAAAGCTAAAACTGATGCCAAACCAATTAAATAACCATTGGCCGATAAAACCTTGGCGGCCCATGCTGATTAGCAAGAGGTAACCCACTACCACGGGCGGTAACACCAGTGGTAGATGGAGCACACTGTCAAATATAGCCTTGCCAGGAAACTCGACCCTTGCCAGCAACCAAGCGCACAAAATACCCAAGGGTAAACTGGCGATAACGGCAACGGATGACACCTTTAAGCTGAGCAGCAGTGCGGCAATTTCATAGTCGCTCAAAAGAGAGCCACTTAGCAGAGAGCCGCTTAACAAAGAACCACTCAGCACCCTAATTCACTCCAAAGCCATATTTCTCAAACACATTTTTTGCGCTTGGGCCCTGCAGATACTCATTGAACGCTTTGGCGCTTGCGGTCGATTCTTGTTTGACTAAGGCGACAGGGTATTCAATTGGGCTGTAACTCGTTTCTGGGAAGGTGCCAACGATTTTGATCTTTTGGGCGACTTTCGCATCGGTTGAATACACTATGCCAAGCGGCGCTTCACCCTGTTCAACCAAAGCGAGGGCGGCACGGACATTGTTAGCACGGGCGAGTAAGGGCTCAGCAGCTTGCCACAGCTTGAGGTTTTCGAGGGCTTGCTTGGCATATTGTCCCGCGGGTACATGATCTGGATCGCCAACAGCCATACGACTGCCTTTTAATGCGGTTTTAATATCCCAATCGCCATTGAGCACGACTTCTGTGATGGGACTATTTTTCTCGGCAATCAAGACTAAGGTATTTTTTAACAAGGTTTTTCGGCTGTTAACATCGACCGCTTTAGCATCGACCAGATAATCCATCCACTTTTGATTCGCCGAGACAAACAGATCGGCGGGCGCACCATTGGCGACTTGTTTTGCCAGTGTTGAGGAAGAGGCGAAGGAGAATATCACCTTAGTATTGTGTTCTTTTTCATATTGCTGGCCGATTTCGTTAAGTGCATTGGTGAGCGATGCCGCTGCAAAAACAGTCACTTGCTCATTGTCTGCCGCAAAAATTGGGCTAGATGTCAGTACCATTGTGAATAACGAAGCCGTGGTAAAACGCAGTAATTGCTTAAGGTGAATGGATTTCATTGTGTTCCTCCGTGATAAAAAGTGATCGTTATATATCAATCTATATATCGATCATTCAAGCCCTAAGCAATCAATTAGTGATCTGTGTGCGGTTTCTTGCTGATTAATGGCATTCATCCGCTGAAATATCTCGGCAATCTTCTTGGTATCCTCAAGACGATGAAGGACAATAGGACTCAAGTCAGACTTGGGTGCTGGATAGACGATGGATTTACATGCATTACTTACGCTTTCCCTCGGGGATAAGCCCTTCGCCAATCCTAGGCGGATAAGCCTGCTTGAGCAGGTTGCCAACACTGGCTCGATCAGTCAAGGCGCCAAGCTTGCGGGGATCAGTTATAAAGCGGCGTGGGACGCGATCAATGAGATGAACACCGCCATGCCCGAACCCGTAGTGTGTAGCGAAAAGGGCGGCAAAGGCGGTGGCGGCGCTAAACTCACCGAATTTGGCGAACGGTTGCTTAAGGTGTATTCCATCACCTCCCAAGTACAAGAAATGGCCTTGGCCGCCTTGCTCGATGAGTCCGTCGATATGCACAGTTTATTGGATGTGATGGCGCATTTCTCCCTCAACACTAGCGCCCGCAATCAGTTAACGGGGCGTATCAATAGCATTGATTCATTTGGATTAAATGACAAAATCAGCGTGACCTTATCGGGCGGACAACAGATTCAGATTTCAGTGACCCATTCGAGCTGCGAACGCTTGCAGTTAGCCCTGGATAAATCTGTGCTGTTACTGTTTAAAGCCCCCGCTGTACTGGCAACGACTCATGTCTGTGAAGTGGATGGGCAAAATTGCCTAAGCGGTCGTTTGCTGAGCGTGACTGAACTTGGCGATAAGGCCGAATTAGCCATAGATATTGATGGCAAAGACATCATCTATTCAGTGATGCCACTCACCCAAATGCAGAGTTTGGCTGTCGGCGAATCATGTTTCGCCTGTTTTGATGCCACGCAGGTGATCCTCGCCAGCATGAATTAGTCGAATTGAGTGATTGATTCGATTAATCATTGGGTTATTCACTGAGAATGGCCAGTACTTGGCGTGAATGTTTCGTAGCGGGTTGGTCGTTTTTGTATTTAAATCGACATCAAAGTCATAAGGCTTCACCCCACGACGTTGATTTTTCTTGAAAAAGAATCAAATGAAGTCTGTATCTAGATTCGTTTGAATGGCTGAACTACCACAAGTGGCACAGTCATAGAATGTAGACAACAACAATTTATCACCTGACGATTTGATAACGCACTAAATTGGCATGGCAGTCTAAGCACCACTCAATCGTGCTTTCCTTGTCAATTTCTACACAGATATTTGCAAATCTTTACCTGTTAACGACACTTCCTTCGTCTACTGTCTTTGGCTAACTCTATATACTGTTGGAACAATTTCAGTTCCTTAGCAAGATGAATGCTTGCTGTCTTTAGCATTGATGGACACGACAATACCGATGAAAAAATCCTCAAAGCGTAAATTGCTGCTCGCGTTAAGCGGCTTAATCCTCCTGAGTGGCGGTGCTTATTTTATGTGGCATAAGCCTGAAACGGCACCTACCTATGTGACTGAAGCGGTGCGCCGTGGCGATATCGAAAACTCAGTGCTGGCCAATGGCATGTTGCAGGCATCCAAACTGGTGAGTGTAGGCGCGCAGGTGTCGGGGCAAATCTTAAGTTTGCCGCTGGCACTGGGTGATGAAGTAAAGAAAGGCGATTTGATTGCTCAGATTGATAGCTTAGCGCAGCAGAATAATTTGAAGGATGCCCTCGCATCACTCAAGAGTATCAATGCTCAGTTCCGCGCCAAACAGGCGCAGATCCGCCAAGCTAAGTTGGAATTTAGCCGCCAGCAGCAAATGCTTGCCGATAAGGCCAGTTCTCGTGCCGATTATGAAGTGGCCGATGCTAATCTAACGGTTTATCAAGCCGAGCTTGAGCAATTAGAAGCGCAAAAACAACAGGCTGAGATTAACGTCGACAGTGCCAGAATCGATTTAGGTTATACCAAAATTACCGCGCCGATGGATGGCACTGTGGTGTATTCCGCGGTAGAAGTGGGGCAAACCGTTAACGCTAATCAAACAACACCGACCATAGTTGAAATGGCGCAGCTGGATACCATGACAGTTAAAGCGCAGATTTCCGAAGCCGATGTTGTCAATGTCCATCCGGGTCAAGCCGTGTATTTCACTGTCCTTGGAAAACCGAATCATCCCTACCGTGGCGTTTTGAGGGCGATTGAGCCTGGGCCGATTTCGATGGATGGCGACGATAGCAATATGAGCTCTAGCGACTCAGACGCTATTTATTACCATGGTCTGTTTGATGTAGAAAACCCTGACCGCACCTTGCGTATCGGCATGACGGCGCAGGTGTCCATAGTGTTAGCTAAGGCCGATGATGCACTATTAGTGCCTGCGCAGATATTGCGTATAAAGCCGAGGGAGAAATCCGCGGCGCCAGAGGCTAAGTCTGTCGAGCGTAAAGCCCGCAGCGGCCCGCAATATCAAGTGCCTGTGTTAGTTGATAACCAAGTGCAATATGTGGATGTCACTGTGGGGATTAACAACAAAATCAATGCTGAAATCACCGCGGGTTTGAAGGAAGGCGATCAGGTTGTGCTTGGCATGCCGTCTTCCGATGATGGCAGCAGTAAATTACGTCGCCCACCTAGCGTGAGGTTTTAACAGTGACAACGGCATTACTTGAAATTTCAGGTTGTTATCGCACTTTTCAGGCGGGTGAGCAGCAACTCACTGTGCTGAAAGATGTGAACTTGTCGATTGGCCGTGGCGAGATGGTGGCGATAGTTGGTGCTTCTGGCTCGGGTAAATCGACCCTAATGAACATTCTTGGTTGTTTAGATAAGCCGTCAAAGGGCGCGTATTTTATCAATGGCCAAGATACCTCGACTATGGACGTTGATGAGTTAGCACAGCTGCGCCGCGAGCACTTTGGTTTTATCTTTCAGCGTTATCATTTACTGGGCGATTTGACCGCCATAGGCAACGTCGAAGTGCCTGCTGTGTATGCGGGTAAAGAACGCACGGTTCGTAAAGACAGGGCCGAGCATTTGTTAACGCGTTTAGGCCTTGGCGACAGGCTTGACCATAAACCCAATCAGCTCAGTGGCGGACAGCAGCAGCGGGTCAGTGTGGCGCGCGCTTTGATGAATGGCGGCGATGTGATCCTTGCGGATGAGCCAACAGGTGCACTTGACAGTCACAGCGGCGAAGAAATGATGCAGTTGTTGCAGGAGCTGCACAGCGACGGTCATACCATCATTATCGTGACCCACGATATGCACGTGGCCCAATATGCCGACCGCATTATCGAAATCAAAGACGGCGTGATCATCAGCGATGAGCGCAGTCAGGATAAACAAACGGCTAAGCCACAAAGCTCGACGTCACAAACTTCGACGTCACAAACTTCGACATCGCAAAGCTCAACGTTACAAAATACGGCGTCACAAAAGCCTAACGGTGCAGTGGCAGCAAAAGATGGCTCGCGTGCGCGGGTGGCTTCGTGGGACAGATATGTCGAAGCACTTAAAATGGCGCTGGTGGCGATGTCGACCCACAGGTTACGTACCTTCTTGACTATGCTCGGCATTATCATAGGTATCGCCTCAGTGGTTTCTGTGGTGGCCTTAGGTGAAGGCTCGCAGCAGGCCATTCTCAAAAGTATCAGTTCGATGGGAACCAACACGATTGATATTCGCCCCGGTTCAGGTTTTGGCGATCGACGCTCGGCGCGGGTGCGCACCTTAACCGCAACGGACGCCAATGCCCTTAAAAATCTGCCCTATGTTGATAGCGTGACGCCAAGCATTGGCTCTACTGCAACGGTTCGTTTTGGTAATAAAGCGGTATCGGCATCGGTGAATGGTGTGGGACCTGAGTTTTTCCGTGTAAGAGGGTACGAGTTAGCGCAGGGCCAATTTTGGGATGATGCCAGTGTCGCATCGCTCGCCCAAGATGCAGTGATTGATGACAATACCCGTAAGGAGCTTTTCCCTAACAGTGCAGCCGACAATAACTCGGCGATAGGGCAAGTGATTTTCCTTGGAGATTTACCCGTACGTATCATAGGTGTGACTCAACCCAAAGAAAGTGCTTTTGGTAACAGCGATGCGCTTAATGTGTGGGTGCCTTACACCACAGTTTCTGGCCGTATGGTGGGTAAAAACTATTTGGATGGTATTACCGTTCGACTCGATGAAACTGTGCCGAGTAACGCGGCGGAGCAGGGCATTATCGCGCTGCTTAAAATGCGCCACGGCACGCAAGATTTCTTCACCATCAATACCGATACCATTAGGCAGAACATCGAAAAAACCACAGCAACCATGACCTTACTGATCTCGGCTATCGCGGTGATTTCCCTTGTCGTTGGCGGAATTGGGGTGATGAATATTATGTTGGTTTCAGTGACTGAGCGAACCCGTGAAATCGGTGTTCGTATGGCGGTGGGTGCGCGCCAGAGTGATATTTTGCGCCAGTTCCTTATCGAAGCCATTTTAGTGTGTTTGTGTGGTGGCACCTTAGGCATCGCCTTGTCCTACTTAATTGGCGTGGTGTTTGCTCAAACGGGGGGAAGTTTCCAAATGATTTATTCCACCACCTCCATCGTTGCTGCCTTTGCCTGCTCAACCTTAATTGGTGTGCTATTTGGTTTCTTACCCGCCCGCAATGCGGCGCAGTTAGATCCCGTTGACGCACTAGCTAGAGAGTAATAACACCATGAATAATAAACTATTTAATCGACCATTTTCGCCTCGTAGCTGTGCTATTGCTGTTTGCACGGCTTTGGGACCAGCTCTGTGCATAGCCCTGTTGAGTGGTTGTGGCAGTGTTATGCGTTCAGACTTTGAACCACCCGCACTGGCTATTCCCGAACAGTGGCAAAACACCACAGTGAATGAGCAAGTAAAAGTCGACCCTTGGTGGCAGCAGTTTCATCAGCCTGAGCTCGATAAGCTGGTCAGTCAAGTGTTGAGCACTAACAATGACTTAACCCTAGCGACCTTAACGCTGCGTAAAGCACGCTTGCAGGCAGGGCTAACGCGGGATGATCTATACCCACAGTTATCGGCAAACCTTGACGCTTCCCGTAATCAGCCACTTGAGGGTGGCGATGCGACTAAGAGTTATCAAGCAAAATTGTCTGTCAGTTATGAGGTGGACTTGTGGGGCAAAGTGTCGGCCAATATCGACCAAGCTCAATGGGCTGCGCTGGCGAGCGCCGAAGATAGAGAAAGTACCACCCAAAGCCTAGTGGCGACCACTGCATCCTTGTATTGGCAGATAGGTTATTTAAATCAACGGATTGATTTAAGCCAAAAGAGTATCGAGTACAGTCAGCAAACGCTGGCATTAACCCAAAGGCAGTATGATTCTGGGGCCGTGACGCAAGTGAATGTGCTCGAAGCTCAGCGCAGTATGGCGGGACAAGAGGCGGCCCATAGCCAGCTTATTCAGCAATTAACTGTGGCTAAAAATGCCCTCGCGATATTACTCAATCAGGCGCCAGCTGCTGTTCCTGCGCAGAGTTTAGCTTCAGGGGGAACTTGGGTTGAGATTAAGCAACTCCCCGACGTAGCAGTGCCGGACGTTAGCGTGGGTGTACCCGCAGATTTATTAGTGAGACGCCCAGATGTGAAGGCCTCCTTGTATCAACTGCGCTCCGCCTTGGCGAGTAAAGATGCGACCTATGCGAGTTATTTTCCAAGCCTGAGTTTAACCGGCGGTGTTGGGGAGTCGACCTCTGAGTTAAAAGAGTTGTTACGTAATCCCGTTGGCAGTTTAGGCGCAGGGCTAGTCTTGCCCTTTTTGCAGTGGAATCAAATGCAAATCAATAACGACATTGCCGATATCGATTATCAAACTGCAGTGGTGAATTATCGCAAGACGCTTTATTCCGCCTTTGAGGATGTCGATAACGCGATTTCGGCTAAGCAGCAATATCGTTATCAAGGGGATAAGTTGGCACAGCAATTCAGTGCAGCGGCGGCCGTTGAAGCCATTTATGAGAGCCAGTACCGCAATGGCGCTATCGGTATTCAGAATTGGATTGATGCCCAAGAGAATCGTCGCAGCGCCGAGGCGGCTTTACTCGAGAATCGCTATAACCAACTCACCGCCCAAGCGACGCTTTATCAAGCCCTTGGCGGCAGCGATATCGCTCCGCCTTTGGCAAAGGAATAGCGCATTTTTGTAAAAGCATCACAGCGCGACAGAAAAATAAAAAACCGCTATTAATAGCGGTTTTTTGTATTGCATCACTCTGGGCAAGTGCAAGTGTAAGCACTCGTGCTAGTGCCTTTGCGCTGCGTTTAGCCGTTAAGCAGAATTAGCTGCGTAATATTTGCAGCGGCAGACTGAGCATATCATCGCCGGTTCCGGCTAAGTGCCAGATGATGCCGACTAAGGCGCCAACCGTGAGCAAATACCAAATAACCGAGAAGATTTGCCCGTATCTGTCTAATGGCAGCAAATGGCTTTGATGGCGAGTTCGCCACTCGAAGATGATTTCTAAGCTGCCGATCAACAACAAGAAGCCCAATAGCGCTAAGCCTAAGGTGTAGCTGATATACACTCCGAAAGCGGCACCGGCGGCGCAGGCGACCAGCCCCATGATGCTGTTCATCGAAAAACTAATGCTCTTTAAAATATGGCCGCCATCGAGTGGCAAAATAGGCAATAAATTAAATAGGTTAAGCAGCGCATTAAAGGCGGCAAGGCCGGCAAAAAACACATTGCCCGTTGCGTGGTAAGCAATCAAGGAAGCGATGGACATCAAGAGCCCAAAGGTCGGTCCCATGATAGAAATCACCACATCTTGCCAACGTGTATTTATTTTTTCATCGGAGAGCGCGAGTCCGCCCATAAAGGGAATAAGGTAAATCCCTTTGGTTTTCATCCCAAAATATTTCATTGCGCGAATATGGCCATATTCGTGGAATACTAAACAGGCGATAAGTGCGAGGGCGAATTGGAAGGAGAATAGCCAAGAATAAGCGGCAACACTGGCGCCCGCTAACACTACCTTTATGACTTTAGCGCTTTTTAACAGCTTAAAGCCGAGGGAGGCGAGTCCTATCATGCTGATTTTTTGCTGCTTAACGATGGGCGTTTCTGGTGTTTGGCGTTCGATATCTTTCTCTGTCCGTCGCCCTTGGTCGATAATTTTGTCATCCATCAGTAAGCAGTAATCAAGGCGGAAAGGCTGCCAAACGAGATCGGTTTCGAGGCGAACTTGGATTTTAGCTTCTGTCATGGCGATGGCTTGCTCACCACTTTCTGTCACCAACGGGCTGCTGTGGTGAGTGAGCTCAAAGACATGGACTTTAAGGCCGCCATTATCGACGGAAGCTTCTTTTTGTGAGACTAAGGTGTTGTCCCAGTAGAGTTGTTGCCAGCCCGCGAGCGAGCCTTCTAAGCGCAGTTGTTTGCCTAAGCAGTCAATCTTAAGTAGTTCCAATTTCGGTTCCATCTGTTTGTATATTTAGTGCCAACTTAAACGTCATCCCTTGAGTCGACGCAGAAAACGGTTATTTTGGAGTGCATCTTAAGCGCTTTACCGTCTGGCTTAGCGCTGTTACACCGCGGCAAATTATGCCTGTGAATTGATTATGAGGATATTAGCTTTTAAGGTCATATTGTTTTTTATTGATTAACTGAGTCATTGATAGCCATTTATTATGGCTTATCATGTGCTTGCTGTTTATTCATCGAGGGTACGAACAATTTCGATTCCTTGGGCAATTGTCGTGAAAGCCAGTTTAGCGACACAACATTGTCCTAGTGCTTGGGCATGATTTTGAACCCATTTGATAAATTCATTGAGTGGCAAATCCTGTTTTTGGCGCAGTAATCGAGGTAATTCGCCAACAGGATCTTCATGGATTTTTTGTGGACAGGCACTGATAAGGTATCGCTGCCCTTTGGAGTCTAATAATTGATCGGTTTCGATGAAGTGATGCTGATAGAGACAGGCCAGTTCGAGCCAATCTCTTTGATGTTCTAGGTAAAGTAATTCGTCATTTTGAGTCAGTTTTACAATCGCTGGCCATTCAATACTCGACATCTTAACGCTAGTCATTTCAGATCCTTAGGAAGTTTAAAATGGGCTCTGAGGTATTCTCTGAGATCAATCGGCGGCAGTAGACAAGGATTAGGATTTAGCAAGAAGGTGACTTGGCATACTGCTGCGTGCGTTTATCTGTGAGCAGTATGCCACGCTTGGAGAAGATAGATAGAGGCCAGAACGAGTTCAGAGGTTTGGCTACCGAGCGAAAGCCGCCTCAGCACTGGCGTTAAGAACCCTAGTGAACCTTATGTGCTCGGTGCAGCTTTGGCCTTGGCATTATAGTCAAAGTTAATCTCTTGATTAACATTAGCAATACAACAAGTGCCGTGTTCACGTGCCGTACGGTGATTTGCTGGACCTATATGCAGCTCAACGTTAAGGAATACGTGTTTAAGCACTTCGATGCGGTATTTTTCGTAGTAGCCTTCGACTTCTTGTTTAAAGGTATCGAATTCAAGCTCTTCACGGGTACGTTCGTCCATGATGCGATTCTTCTCATCAAGCATCATCTTTATTTGCTCAATCATAACCGCGTCAGCTTGCCATTCTGACTTGGGGGGCAGTTTATTGAGGCGAGCCTCGATATCTAAACTGGCGACGACCATAGCTTTAACGCTCTCATCGAGTAGCTTGAGATCTTGCTTGAGTTCAGCCTGTCCCATTGCGCAGTAAACGTCAGTTTTAGTCCCTGCCGTTGCACCTATGACAACCGCCGTGATGCCTTTTTCAGCGTGTGCAACTCCGCCAACCAGATCACCACGACGACCGCTAGGATCGCTGACCGTTAAACTGCCGGCGGTTTTGGTATTACTGTGCAGCAACTGTTTAGTGACTAAGATATTACCTTTGGCAACTAATTGAGAATATTGCACAAATTGGGCGCTGATCTGCCCTTGAGAATAGATATTGGTAGAGTATTCATTGGCTTTAATCTGGCGGCCAATGATGCCTTTACTCACAGTGACATCGCCTTCTGCTTCAAGGGTGGCGGAGTCCACAAACCCCATCACGGTAATATCGCCTGAGCTTTTAACTATCATGCCCTCGTGGACATCACCTGTAATTAAAATACTGCCCTTGAAGGTGACATGGCCTGTGCTGATGTCGACATCTTTAAGTTGCAGTACATCATCGACATTCATACCTGTACGGGTTTCGACGGGTTGCCCCGGCACTGTGGCGATCAGCTTATTGGGATCTTTGGGATGAAAAGCTGTGCCTGTACCCGCTTGAAGCACGGCATCCTTACCTGGTTTTTGTTTAAGGACTTCGCCCTTGATGTTGTAGCCCGGAGTGCCTTCGGTGGCTAAATGTTTAACCATCAAGAGATCATTGGCTTTAACAACGATCATTGCGCCTAAATTGCGCATATCGACACTGCCATCTTCGCGCTCTTGTGGCTGAAGCAAGCGCTCCCGCGCAAGGAATACTTTGCGTTCTAGTACCGCATTGAGTCCATTAACAGGGGCTTTGCCTTGGGCTATTTCACTTTGGCAGATTTCCCCTGGCTTGAGTGTGCTGAGTTGCTTTAGTAGAGCTTGAATTTTGAGTTTGCTTAGCCCCATGCAGACGTTGTTTTTTTTGAGATGAGTGAGGATCTCTGGCAAATCTATCTGTTTACCACCCCATGCTGCGGTAAGTTTAAGGCTGGCTTGCATTTTATCGGGACTAATCTCGATAGCTATGCTGCCATCGCGACGTTCGGCCAAAGTAGTATAGAGCTCAAATTTTCCATCGTCTTGATTACAAAGAGAGTTGATTTTAGCGACGGTTTTAGTAATGGCTGGCTCTAGCGGAAACAGGGCGGCGAATTCAGGTAAAGACAACAGGCGCATTATGTCTTCATGGGTGACTGGACCATGGACATTAGGGATCAGGCGCAATTCAGCTTTTGTCTTATCGCTGTTTAGCTCTATGAGTTCAGGGTCCAGCATAGGGGCATTCCTAGTAATTGCGTTTTATTCTTGTTAAGAAGCTGTTTTGAGTATAACAGTAGAAACTTAGGGTAAAGAAGCCTTTTTGGCTGCAAAATCAGCAAATGTTGTCATTTTGTTGTTAATGGTCTATGAGTGAATTTTAAAATAGTTTTTTATAAAAAATTGAGTCTTATAATCAGTGTTATCTCTGGTTTTATAGCAAAAATCACTGAATAAACCACAACTTATATTGATTTTGGGTTTAACCATTATTTTGATGTTTTAAATCGAATCCCTATGTTAGGAACGGCTGTTGAGTGACTATAAGTGGGGGATTGTCAGAATCGCTGGCATGCGGCAGATCACAATATTGAATTTTGTAACACGATGAAAGTGAGGTTTTATCTGCAAACAAACAGGGATTGGGATAAGAGTGAGTGGCTGGTGTTGCCAATAACGCGCTTCAGCGAAAGCATCTGCGCGTTATTAATCAAACATCTATTTGTGCTGGAAGTAATACAACTTGTACTTGTTGTTGTCGGCAACCACTTTCAATTGGCCAAATTCGGCGGCGATAATATCGGAATAGGGCAGGTGGCGATTGGCGACTATTTGCCAAATACCATTATGTTGTAATTGCTTAGCACTATCGGTGACAAAGTTCTGCGCTATGCTGGTGGTGCTGGCGAGGCCATCATGAAACGGCGGATTAGAGATAATGCCGTTAAATTTTCCTGTGGTTTGCGCGAGCCCATCGGATGGATACACTTTGGCTGTCATGCCATTGGCCGCCAGGGTGAGTTCACAAGAAGCTAACGCCATGGCATTAATATCAACACATTCTAGGGATAGGCTCGGTTGTGCTTTTAGTAGAGCGGCGGTGATCACGCCTGCGCCGCAACCAAAATCGAGCACTCTGCCCGAGAGTGTTGGTAGGTGTGATAATAATAATTCAGTGCCGAGATCTAACCGTTTTTCGCTAAATACCCCGACTAAATTACAGATACTGATCTCGCCTTGCGGCGTTGTGAGTTGATACTGACTGACCCAGTCGCTAAGTTTCATTGCCGAGGCGCTGCCCTCTAAATTGCTACCAAATAGTAGGCAGTGGCGGGCGTTATCGAGCTTCATCCCCGTCGCAAAATACTCAGGCAAGAGTTTAACTAAAGACTTAATGCCGCCTTTGTTTTCCCCAACCACTAACAGTTGGCCGTTAGGCACAAGATGGTTGGCGGCGAGGTTAAATAGATAAGGTGCGAGGGGTTTAGCCTTGGGGAAATAAACGATAACCGTATCGTACTTTTCAGGTTTAATTGGGTCTTGATGTGGCAGTTCGTGGCCGAAGTAGCAACGCAGTTTTGAATTCGCGTGCGGCGCTAAGTGTAAATAATGGTGATAATCCAAGGCGAGGGCATCGACCGAGGCCGCGACATCGAGCAGGGCTTTTGGCAGTAGATCGGCTTCATGATTGAGCACTAACACCCTATGTTGGCTTAGGCTGTCTTGATTACGAATAATGACTTGCGATGGATTAGTTAACACAGTTACAGGCACCTATAAACTTAAGTGTGGGCATTATACCCGTTATTTACGCCTGAGCCAGTTTGCATCGAATCCCTGCGCTAAGACCTGATAAAATCCCTAATCAAAAGACCCAATAAAAAAGGCAACTGCATTATGCCGTTGCCTTCTATTATTGAATCACCCAGATATTAGCTCTTAGGTTTCTTCGGTTTTGGCAATAAGCTGAAAATCTTATTGGCGATATCAGTATTGTCTTGATGGCCGTTAAACAGCTCAGATGCGGGACCTGCGGCAAACACTTGTACGTCTGTGCCTGTGTGACCGTCGGTTGTCCAACCCGTATCAGTTCGCTTATCAATAACATGGCGAATCGCAACCGCTATGGTTTCTAATCCCTGCATTCTGGCGACCGTTAATTTTGCGATTTCTTCTTCGTTGAGCTCAAAACCTAAACCGCGGGCGAGATCGGCCTGCCATTGTTCACCGCTGATGGCGGCTAAGGCTAATGTGTCGGTACTGGCTGAAATGTTACGTAGGACTTCAGGGTTCCAGTTGTAGTTTCCATCGACGCCAATCGATAGGCCGCCGGTATTATGGTCGGCGGTGATCACCATCAGGGTATCAGGATGTTCACGCACGAATTGCTCAACCACTTCAATGGCATTGGAGAATTCATCCATTTCACCCATGGCTGTAGCTATGTCGTTATTGTGACCCGCCCAGTCGATGAGACTTCCTTCGACTAACAGTACAAAACCTTGGTCATTCTGCGACAGTAAACTGAGTGCTTTTTGGGTTAAAGTGCTGAGTTTTTTCGCATCTTTTTCATCAATCGCCCAAGGTAATTGAACTTCGGCAAACAAGCCTAGCACTTTAGGTTGGGTGATGCTGGCGAGGTCTTCAAAACGAGTAATATGTTGATAACCCTTGGCTTTAAATTGCGCTAATAGTTCAGGGGTAAAGTATTTTTGACCACCGCCTAAGAATACATCGGCGTTGGTTTCTAGATAGCTGATTGCCAAAGCATCGTAGTTTTTACGGCTCTCATTGTGGGCTAAAAAGGCTGCAGGTGTGGCGTGGTTTATCTGGGATGTGACAGCCACACCTGTGCTGAGGCCAAGGGATTTGGCTTTTTCGAGTATGGTCGGTAGCGGTTGCTTTTGGGTATCGACCGAAATCGCCCCATTGTAAGATTTAACGCCAGTGGCGAGCGCAGTTGCTGCCGCGGCTGAGTCGGTAACATAACCACTGACACTGGCGGGATAAGTGCTCGCCATCCCTACAAGTAAACGGTCGAATACGGTTTGTTCGACTTCCTCTGTGTCAGGATTATCTTTGTAGTAACGGTAAGCGCTAGTGTAAGACGGTCCCATACCATCACCTATCATGATGACAATGTTTTTGGGACGCGACGGTGCTTTCGTTGGACCTGTTTCTATGTTGGCCCAAGTCGGAGTCGATAGTAATAAACCTATGCCGAGTAACAAGAATGGCGCTTTGGTGAAACTCATATCACATCCCTAGAAAGTGGCTAGGCGCTTGTGATGTCAAAGCGCCTTAAATCAACAAACTCGTTGGTAAATTTTTATGCTTTGGTGTTAATGCGTGCTTCAATAGCATCCATTAACATGCCTGTGATGTCGACATCAAATGCTGCTTGGATCTCACGGATACAAGTTGGACTGGTTACGTTGATCTCAGTCAGCTTGTCACCAATGACATCGAGGCCGACAAAAATCAGTCCACGTTTTTTAAGTTCTGGACCAATGGCGCGGGCAATTGCCCAATCGCTGTCGGATAAAGGTTGAGCCACACCGCTTCCGCCTGCCGCTAAGTTACCACGGGTTTCGCCTTTCATTGGGATACGCGCCAAGGCGTAGGGCACAGGCTCACCATCGACCACTAAAATGCGTTTATCACCTTTGGTTATCTCAGGGATAAAGGCTTGCGCCATGGCATATTGTTGGCCATAGCTGGTCAAGGTTTCTATGATGACCCCAAGGTTTGGGTCGTCCTGCTTCACGCGGAAAATCGAGGTGCCGCCCATACCATCAAGTGGCTTAAGAATAATATCGCCCTTCGCTTGGTGGAAAGCGCGGATACGTTTGGCATCACGGGTCACGATCGTTTCTGGCGTGAATTCGCTAAACCATGCGGTAAACAGTTTCTCGTTAGCATCACGTAAGCTTTGCGGCTTGTTAACGATCAACACGCCTTGTTCTTCGGCGCGTTCAAGCATGTAAGTTGCGTAGATAAACTCAGTATCGAATGGCGGGTCCTTACGCATTAAGATCACGTCGAGTTCGCTCATCGGCGTGTCTTGAGATTCACCTAGTTCAAACCATTTGCTCGCATCATTGAAAACAGTTAACGGACGCATATTGGCCATAGCCACACCGTTGACCATGGCAAGATCGGCCATTTCCATATAAAACAGCTGATAACCTCTTTCCTGCGCGGCCATTAACATGGCAAAACTGGAGTCTTTCTTAATGTTGATCTCACTGATGGGGTCCATCACTATGCCGAGTTTTATCATTAATCTGTTCCTTATTTGTCGCCGTTTGCAGGCAAAAAAGCATTTATTGGATAATGGGGTGCCATACCACCGCTGTGTGCGGTTGTGGACTGTCTAGCCTAAATCACCAAATCTGAGTTGCAGTGCCGTAATGGCGGTGAGCGAGGCGGTTTCGGTGCGTAGCACTCTGGGGCCAAGCAACACATCGGTAAACTGATAGGTTTCTGTCATGGCGATTTCTTCCGCCGACAAACCGCCTTCTGGGCCAATTAATAGTCGCACGCGGGTATGGGCCAAATCTAAGCCATTGATACCGTGTGCGGCACGTGGATGCAAATTGAGTTTAAGCGCTGAGGTAGGCTCACTGCACCAATCGTGTAAGTCCATCGCTGGGCGAATCACGGGCACTTGGCTGCGTCCCGATTGCTCACAGGCGCTCACGACGATCTTTTGCCATTGCTGAATTTTTTTCTCTAGGCGTTCACCGTTGAGTTTCACACCGCAGCGATCTGAAAACAGCGGCGTAATCGTATTTACGCCAAGCTCGACTGATTTTTGAATGGTGAACTCCATTCTATCGCCACGGGAAATCACTTGGCCTAAGTGCAAGTTGAGTGGCGACTCAGATAAATTGGCCTCACAGGAGAGCAGTTTTACTGTGACATACTTCTTACCTGCGTCAACAATTTCAGCAAGATAATCATGGCCATCGCCATTAAATAGACTGATATGTTCGCCGTTGCCCATGCGTAGCACCTTGCCGATATGGGCCGCGCCATCTTCGTCTAAGTTCAACTGTTGATTGATGGCTAATGGCTGAGGTTGATAAATTCTTGGGACTCTCATTGTCGACCTTATTCGGCTAATTGTTGACGCTGTGGTGGCGCATTACAGGCATTCTGCACAAAGGGGTTATGGTTACCTTGGGTTTGCGCTATGGCGTTATCACGTTTGCACTCAATAGTATCAACTGGATAGGTTTTATCCCATGCCTTAAACAATTTTAATTGGCTTGAGGCGATTTTAAGACCATAGGTCTGCTGCATATAGAGGTAGGTTCTGGCTATCTTACCGCGGGTATTCGCGGGAGGTTGTGCTTGACGATTCTTAAAGTCGACTACCATAGCACATTGGCCATATTGGTCGGCCTTACCGTTCCATTGGCTAAATCGGAAGTTGCTGCGATCGCCATTGACCTCACCAATTGCGGGCACCAAATTATGCATATCCGATTCCATCTTATTAAATTCATTACTGTTATCGGCACAGTTTTTACGGCCACCCTTTTGCCAGCATTGGAGTTGATGGCCAAATTCCCAGGCGGGGACTATGTGTTCCCACTCGATCCGGTTGGCGCGGGTTTCCTGTTTACGGACTTGATAACCACAGCTGGCGAGATCGGGTTTCCACGATTTGCCTTTGATCTGAATTTCACAGCCACAGTAAAAGCTGACTGCGGGCAGAGTACCTTGGCGACTGCCTGCGTAGAGCGCCTGTGACTTGGTTTTCGCTTGGCTGAAACTGCTGGGATGTGACACTGAGGCACTTGCGGGCACAGATAAGGTCGCCGCCCAAGTGATTAGGCACAACAAAAGTCGCCGTGAATTAACGGTTAAAGAAGCTATGTTCAAAATTTATCCCAAAATAACAAACACTACGCGAGCCTTTGGCTCGTCTTTTATGGCGTGATGGTAAGGGAAATATCGCTGTTTATGCAAATTGAGTCGTACTTAGGTGGGAGTTTTGTTTGCTGAAAGTCGCTAGATCGCAGTTAAATGGGTCTTACAGCGTTTACAGATATAACGACTTTCACCGCGCAGCACCTTGTTATGGCGGCGAATACTCAGTCGAATCGGTCCACAGGCGCAGCGATACTCAACATCGTGACTCGTAACTGAAGTGGTATTAAAGCTATGTGTGGTACTCGGATTGACCTTAAATACCGTTAACATCAAAGATTGCCATTCTTTACCGTGGGGCTTGGTTTTGCCAAAAAGCTGAAAACACAGCAAATGACAAATTTCGTGGGGGACGACCTCAGTCAGAAATGCCTCGCTGTTTTCCCTTAGTAGAACGGGGTTGAATCGCAGGCGATTCTGCTGCAAATGTGCCGTACCCGCACTCTTACCCCTTAGACTAAATTGAGTGACTGGGCGTGAAAAAGTGCGCTTAAGCGATATCTCGGCCTCTTGATAACAGGCTTCAATTTGCTCTAGTACTTGAATTTGTAGTGACGAGAGTGGGCGTGATGAACCGGTGAAAATATGTGCTTGAGCCGGATCTTGTAATGGTGGACTCGTTATCCCCTGCGACTTATCTTGGCTTTGGCCTAAGGCTGCGTACGTCGATTTTGTCAGCGGGGCAAGTGCTTCACTGCTGCGACGGCGTAAGGCATTGAGTAAGTCAGCGGGTTTCAGCATAGGGTTAGCGTTGGATCTCGTCGGTTAAACATAAAATTGAGTGCTTAAAACTTATCGGTGATTAAGCCTGCCTAAGCGTTCACATCAGAAGCGTTCGCATCATAGCGAACGCTATCTGACAATGCCAGTTTCAGCCTGTTTCAGGAAATGTGACTTGGCTATAAACTCGCCGCCGCCTGCATCACCATAGTGCGTACTTGTTCGACTATGGCTTGCTCAGTATCGGCGTCATAGCCTTTGACTCTTGGTGTGTGAATGTGGCCGACCTTGGCATGGCTATTAAACTTTTGCTGCAAGACTATGGCGCGATAGGAGATTTCATTAGAGAGATAACCGCCGCCTGAACCTTCGACTGAGGTTTCGTTTTGCAGTTCGTTTAATGACGTCGCGCTAAACTCGCCGCGGGCAAGGGTAGTGACAGTATGGTTATCATTGACTTTCCATTGACTATCTTTGACTTGCATAGCCGAAACAGGCAGTGAAAATCCCACAAATTCGGGGCCGATAAAATCTTTACCATTAAGCTTTGGGGCAACGGGTGCGATTTTAGTGCCGCCAGTGAGTACGTTTTGGTTATCGGGCGCCGCTGCGCTGCGATTTCGCCCTGGGAAGCGTTCGATATCAAAATCAGTTCGGCCCATGCTAACGGTGAACACAAAATGGGTTTTAGGATCGCGATAAATCGGGCTCAATAGCGACTCGATAAGTCCTTGATCAAAATCTGCAAAACGAACAGGCACCATAGCGGTTTCTATTTGCGCCGTTTTACCATTAATATCAAAGCGAAAACCATCCAAGGCGAGGGCAACTAGACCGGAAGGATTACTCTGGGTGATATCTTTGTCGAGGAAGAAAGGATCGAAACCCGTGAGAAATATTTTGATTTGGACATCATCACCATATTGAATATCGCTAAAACCCCGTGAGGCTTTTTCAACCGCACTCATTAATATGTCTTGTTGCCAATCGGCCATTTTAAAGTTGGCGCTGGTGGTTTTTAGACTATTAAGCATGGCAAGGCGAGCCCAGTATAAAGGTCGGTCGTCAAAATGCCCTGACTGCACATCGCGGACAGCTTGTTGCCATAATCTGTGTCCTTGGCGTGCCGCTAATTGGGTGGCGTCAACTTCGTTTTTCTTTGAGCTCAGCTGAGCCAGACCATCGTCAAGAGCTTGATAGCGAGTGACTACGTCGCCTATGGTTTTTTCGGCTGTTGGTAGGCGGGAAACTTCAACATCACCAAATAACTGCACGGCACTGGCTGTAGTCATTAAGCTGGTGGTGAGGATGAGTGTTAACACTGGCTTTAACATGTTTGGCTTCCCTGTAGTGATTAGACGTTATTCATTGGAAATAATGATTATTTTTTTCGTACGGATAGGCTCTTATGCCAAAAAGTATGCACTACAAGCTGAGGGTAATAAAGTTAAGCTCAGTGATCTTCGTCATCTTATGTCAATATCTTCTATCACAAATCATATGGCGCTAGCATTAATCCATCTGCAACAGTGCAATAGGGTCTAGTTTGCCTCTTTTTTGCCACAATTGGTCAGCAGTTTGCTAGGGCTTGCCAAAACCCTAAGTGATAGCCTTAATCACTTTTTTAGTTCATTGGATTGTTTGTTTTTCTACAAGGAGACTTTATGCGTTTGTTCACCATATCGGCTGTGCTGGTGATGTCGTCTATTTTAGTGTCGTCAAGCTTAGTGGCGCCGACTTTTGCATCTACTACAGCTAAGGAGTGGCAAGAAACCCGCAGTTGGGATGCCAGTTTTACTCAGCACCAAACTAAAGGCGTAGTGGTGTTATGGAATGAAAACAAGCAACAGGGATTCACTAATAATCTTAAACGTGCCAATCAAGGTTTTTTACCTGCATCGACGTTTAAGATTCCTAACAGTTTGATCGCGCTAGAGCTTGGCGTGGTGAAGGATGAGCATCAAGTCTTTAAGTGGGATGGTAAAAGTCGAGATATCGCAACTTGGAATCGTGATCATAACCTTATTACTGCAATGAAGTATTCGGTTGTGCCTGTCTACCAAGAGTTTGCTCGCCAAATTGGTGAGGCGCGTATGTCGAAGATGATCGCCTCGTTTGATTATGGTAATGAGGATATTTCGGGAAATTTGGATAGCTTTTGGTTAGATGGTGGCATACGAATTTCGGCTACGGAGCAAATCGATTTCCTACGTAAGCTTTATCACAACAAGATACACGCTTCTGAGCGCAGTTTACGTATTGTTAAGCAAGCCATGCTTACCGAAGCGAATTCTGACTATATTATCCGTGCGAAAACCGGTTATGCAGTCAGAGCAGAACCAAGCATTGGCTGGTGGGTAGGTTGGGTTGAACTCGATGATAATGTATGGTTTTTTGCGATGAATATGGATATTCCCGACGCGGCAGGTTTACCATTGCGTCAAGCCGTTACTAAGGAAATCTTAAAACGGGAACGCGTTATTCCTTAGCCCATGCTAGGTCGCGTAAGCATAGCGTATCCAAACCTTGCGAGAATTGCGTATGACGCTGCCTACTTAGCTGACATCAATCGTGATACTGAAAGCCTAGACTCAGATCTAGGCATTTTTATTGGGCTTTCTTGAAACAGGTTTCCTTGATGCGACGGGAAACGTTAACCCATTAGGGATTGCAGGCTTTCTTGGCTGCTGAAGCGTTTTACGAAGAAGTCTAAGAAGACACTGATGTTGGTGGCCAGTTGGCGTCTGCTCGAATAAACACCGTAAACCTTAAAAGGTTCAATCGGCCATTCCTGTAAAATCGGTACTAGCTGTCCATTAGCAAGTTCAGTCTTACAGGCTGAATTGGATAACATGGCGATGCCAAAATCATCTATGGCTAATTGCTTCACCATTATCGGGCTGTTGACCCTCACTTTACGCTGAAAGTTCGCCATGGTTTTATGCGAACCTTTACCCAATGGCCAAATTGGTGCTGAGCGAGAAGTCCCCAATAAAATCCCACTGTGCAGGCAGAGTTCCTTTGGGGTCGCGGGTGTGCCTTTGAGTTTTAAGTATGCAGGGCTTGCCACTAAAATTGGCTGGCGTTCAAACAGTAATCTTGCGACTAAGTCCGACGATTGAAGTGGACCATATTTGATGGCTATGTCATATCCTTCACCGACTAAACCAATATCGTTGTCGGTAAACTGGACATCCAATTCAACATTGGGATATAAACGCATAAATCCGCTACAGAGGTTAGCGATAAGTTCTTGGCTAAATGACACTGGGATTGCAATGCGTAATGATCCTGACACATCATCGTGAGTATTCTCGATAACTGCCTTGGCCGCTTCTACCTCATTGCGAATCGAATCACAGTGTTGATAAAAGAGTGCCCCGATTTGGGTCAAACTCAAATTACGGGTGTCGCGCTGTAGTAATCGCACGCCAAGTTGTTCTTCTAGCTGCGCGATTTTGCGACTTATGGTGGATTTTGGGTGGCCGGTTTCACGTGCAGCTTGGGAGAATCCCTTCGCTCTAACTACGGCTGCAAATAGCATCATACCGTTTAAATCTGGCATGTTATTCCCACTGTCTCATATTTGGAACAAAGCGTCCTATGCAGTTTAATGGCATTTGACGGGATAACAAAGTTATATTTATTGGCTAAAAATTTTCAGAGGCTAAGCAGAGGATCTTTTGATGACCAGCAATAATCAGCCCAAACACATGACTCAAGCCCAAACGCCCGATCCGCTTTTTTTACAGGCCGAGCATTTGGCAAAAGATTTTTCTCTGTTTCCTAAGCACAGTAAACAGAGTTTATCGGAAGAAATTAAAGGTCTTTTAAATGAGGATGCTATTCAAGCAAACTTAAAAGACTTGGCATCTTTAGATGTCGACGGTTACGTTGCTAAAGTGATCCAGCCGACCCAAGATAAAGGTCGTCCTGGTGCAAAACGTATTATTGCCGATCTTAAAGGTCGTTTGATTACGGAAACTCACTTGGGCTCTTTTTACAGTGCTGAGGTCGAGCTGAACTTTGGTTCACGCACTCGTCGTATTGGCTTTATTGCCCAAGAACGCACTACCGCTAACGGTGCTTGGATGCCTGAGCATCATTACGCCGCTTGTAAAGCAATTCGTCATTTCGCCGAATTGTCTATGCCGATTATCTATTTAATTGATACCCCAGGGGCGGATGCTGGCGAAATCGCTAACAGCCAAAACCAAGCGCATTCAATTTCTAAAGCTATCGCAGAAAGTGCCAACGTTGACGTACCGACAGTCGGTATCGTAATTGGTGCTGGTTATTCTGGTGGCGCAATTCCATTAGCGGCTGCGAACATTCTGTTGTCGTTGCGTGACGGTATTTTCAACACGATCCAGCCACAAGGTCTGCAAAGTATTGCCCGTAAGTACAACTTATCTTGGCAAGAATGTGCGAAATCTGTCGGTGTATCACCAGAAGAGCTTTATACCTCAGGTTGTATCGACGGTATTATCGACTTTTCACCGGGCGATCGTGACGAGCGTCAGCACAATCTGCGCCGCGCTATTATTAGCAGCGTAGAAGCGGTTGAGCGTGCAGCGATGAATTTTGTGCGTGAATCTAAAGATTTACGTGAGCATTATGATCGCAGTTTAACTCGTTTCCTTAATCCATCTAAAAACTTGATGGCTTTGGAACTGAACGCAGAATTAGCTGTGGCAACGAGCCCGACCAGTCACCATAACTTGTTCGGTAGCGCCTATCGCTATTTGCGTTATTTAACGCTACGTAGCCGTATCCATTCTATTTCTCAAGAGCAATATGGCCGTCTGTCACGTGCTAGCGTGCCAGAAGGTGATCTGTTGGCACGTATTCAACAGGAACAAGACCGTGTGTTCCAAGCTTGGTTGTCTAACCCTGACAAGCTAGTTTATGACGAAGATTTGAATAAATTGTGGACTAACTTTGTCGCTAAACGTGACGAAGTCTCTACCGAGCGTAACATGCTGACACGTTTGATTTTGGGTGAGCCAAAAGAGAACTATAAAAAAGCACGTAAGGCGTTGTTATTCAACATTAGCTGGTCTTTGTATCATCGCTGGAAGAGCAATGCGGCTAACAACTTTAAAGGGCTGATTCAGCACTTAGAAAGTTTGCCAAAGTCTGTGACTCAAGCTAAATGGCCTGAGCTGAATCAGCTGACTGTGCTTGATGTGGTGGTAAATGAAGAACTGCGTGAAGACTTTATTTGGCAATGCCATAACATTCTGATCTTTAATGCCTTGTATGACAACGTTGTGGGCAGCTTAGCGTCAATCGCGAAAGAAGCCATGATGTCGAAGAGTTTGTCACGTAACTCAGTGAACAACCTGTTGCACAAGTCAATTGACCATGCATTGTCGACGCAAGATACCTCGAACGACAAAGCTAAGTTCTATAAGTGGCTCAAGTATTTTATGGGTCAATCGAACCGCGCCGATTTGTTGGTGCGAGTAGAGCAGTGGAAGAGTGTGGGTTTCCCACAACTTAACGACAGTCTATTCGTGGTACTGACTTACTTCTTCGAGCGTTTACTGCCTGAGTATTTCGATAGTGAAAGCGATACCAGCAAGTACACTGGTGCGATCAACCCTGTGCGTATCGGTCGTCGTAAGGACTTCTGGAACCGCTTGACCATGGGTTATCAAGATCTATTGATCCAAAAAGTGCTACGTGACGAAAAACGTAAAGGCAACATGACTTGGGAAAATGTGGTGAAGCAGTTCTTTACCCATTTCGAAGAGATCAACGGCGACAAAATGTCGGCTAACTTGCTCAACTTCCCAGGCTTCCGTTTATCGATTGAAGACGCATTAGATAAAGGCATTCGCCCATGTGGTTTGATCACAGGTATTGCTGACTTTAAAGAAAAAGGTCAAAAAGTGCGTGTGGGTGTGGCTGTGTCTAACACCGCATTCCAAGCGGGTGCATTCGATATGGCTAGTGCTGAGAAATTCTCTGCACTATTGATCGAGTGTGCTAAGCGTAAATTACCCGTTGTGTGCTTTATCAGTTCAGGTGGTATGCAGACTAAAGAAGGCGCTGCGGCGCTATTCTCTATGGCTGTGGTGAACGACCGTATCACGCGCTTTATTCGTGATAACGAATTGCCAGTACTGATGTTTGGTTTTGGTGACTGTACCGGTGGTGCGCAGGCGAGTTTTGTAACTCACCCATTGGTGCAAACTTACTATCTGTCTGGTACTAACATGCCGTTCGCAGGTCAAATGGTGGTGCCAGCTTACTTACCATCAACGGCAACGCTGTCTAACTACTTGTCAAAAGTACCTGGCGCAATGGCGGGCTTAGTCCATAACCCATTCAGCGACAATTTAGACTCTCAGTTAGCAGGTATCGATCCTCTGATGCCAATGCCTTCGGCAAAAATTAACGACGTGATCATCAATGCACTGTCGACCTTAGTGGTTGAAGCTACTGTTGAAGAAGAAGTGATCGTGCAGAACGATCCACGTAAGTTAATGAAGCCAATTAACAAAGTATTGGTTCACGCCCGTGGTTGTACAGCGGTGAAACTTATTCGCAAGGCGCATGACAATAATATCAATGTGGTATTAGTGGCGTCGGATCCTGATATGACATCAGTGCCAGCGGACATGCTCAAAGAAACCGACAAGTTAGTTTGTCTCGGTGGTAACACATCGGACGAAAGTTACTTGAACGCATACTCAGTGCTGAAAGTGGCCGAATATGAACAGGTTGATGCATTGCATCCTGGTATTGGTTTCCTATCAGAAAGCCCGCAGTTTGCTGCATTATGTGTGAATAACGGTGTTAACTTCGTCGGTCCTAGCGTGCATTCAATGACGACTATGGGTAACAAGTCGAACGCAATTAAGACATCGCAAGCGCAAAACGTACCAGTTGTGCCTGGTTCGCACGGTATTCTGACCAATGCTGAGCAAGCCGTAAACGTGGCGAGCGAAATCGGCTATCCAGTACTGCTTAAAGCGGTACAAGGTGGTGGCGGTAAAGGTATTCAGGTTGTAAAACGTCCTGAAGACATGATTGGTTTATTCCAAAAAACCGCAACTGAAGCGGCCGCTGCCTTTGGTAACGGTGATTTGTACTTAGAGAAGTATGTGACATCACTACGTCACATCGAAGTGCAGTTACTGCGAGATAAGTTCGGCAACGCGAAAGTATTAGGTTTGCGTGACTGTTCGGTTCAACGTAACAACCAAAAAGTGGTCGAAGAATCTGGCTCAACTATGCTGCCGGATGAGCTGAAGCGACAAGTGCTGGCCTATACCCGTGCCTTAGGCGACGCGACCGATTACATGGGCGCAGGTACCGTAGAGTTTATCTATAACTTAGATGCGAACGAAGTCTACTTTATGGAGATGAACACACGTCTGCAGGTTGAACATCCTGTTACGGAAGCGACTTCAGGTATTGATATCGTTAGTGCGCAGTTTGATATTGCAGCGGGTCGTTCAATTGCAGCGTTAGAACCTAAAGAAATTGGTTATGCGATGGAAGTACGTGTGACAGCTGAGAAAGCGGCGCTCGATAGCCATGGCATACTGCAGCTGATCCCAAATCCTGGCAAGATCACTGAGTGTGTGTTCCCAGATCATCCAGATGTGGAAATCATTTCGATTGCTGCGCCAGGTAAAGAAGTATCGCCATACTACGATAGCTTGATTGCGCAAATCATCATGCGTGGTGAAAACCGTGAGGATGTAATTGCCAAACTGTACGAATACTTAGACAGTGTAGTGCTGAAAGGCATCGCGACTAACATTCCGTTACTCAAGTTGATCTTGAAAGATGGTACCTTCAACGAAGGTGTTTACGATACTAACTATCTGCCACGTTTAATGGCTGAGCTGGACATTCCTGCGTTGATCGCTGAAATGGAAGCTGCCGCTGAAACTGTGGAAGTGGACACTGAGTCACTGCGTGTTGGCGAAAGTAACGAACTGAAAGTGTTAGCCCAAGGCGCAGGTATCTTCTATACCTCTTCTGCACCGGGTGAAGCGGATTTTGTGAAAGAAGGTGACATAGTCACAGTCGATCAAACGCTAGCACTAACAGAAGCGATGAAGATGTTCTCGCAAGTGACCTTAGCCGGCTTTAACCGTCAGAGTGCGATTCTGTACCCTGAAGATAAGAAGTATCGTATCGAGCGCATCCTGAACAGCAATGGTCAGCAAGTGTCTCAAGGCGACTTACTGTTCGTGGTCTCGCCTGTTGAAGAATAAGCTCAGCGTTTAACGCCATAGCTGAATGAGAAAATACCCGCCATTGGCGTAATGCCGATCAGTTAAGACAGATCGCTTGACGATCTCGCTGAAAAGATCAAAATCCGATGACCTCATGTCATCGGATTTTTTTATGCAACTCTCAGAAGCACTCGCCCGTACTCATATTACCCGCCTAACCGAATTCACCTGCTTAGCAGATGTGTTAGAACCTGAGTTAATTCAATCTTGCCTAGACTCTCAGGGCGTTGCGACGTTAAGACGGCGTAAATTGCCGATGGACGCGATGATTTGG
>NZ_JAKKRM010000018.1:0-103638 GCF_025654295.1 Shewanella sp. SM23 | reverse complement strand
CCTGTTAAGCCCATTGGCCTGGAAGTTGTTATGGCTAAAGACGGAAAAAAGCCAACCGCCCGAACAAGTCCCCAGTGTGCATTGGGCTTATCTAAGATTAGGAAAACTCGCGGGCTGGAATGACAGCAAACGAAGCGGAATTGTAGGCTGGGAAAGGTTATGGCAAGGATGGTTTAAACTGCAAACCATCCTTGAAGGTTACCAGCTAGCCTTGTCTCTTGAGCAAAAGATGTGATCAAGAGACAGGCCCATGCAGGGCTTTTTATTGTCTTTATCACCTCAATTTATGCACAAGCACAGCATCGAAGCCTTAAATTTAGGCGACGAGGGCATTTAAGTTGATTAACAGATAACCAATTGAATCAGTTGCGTGAATTTCCAGCCAAAACACGGGTGACAAGCGTAAGTAAGCTTAGTATACTTCCTCCCGCTTCAGGTAATGACGATTACCTTAAGTCGGCCCCTTAGCTCAGTTGGTTAGAGCACACGACTCATAATCGTTAGGTCCACGGTTCAAGTCCGTGAGGGGCCACCACCCGATTCAACAAAAAAGCCCATTAATTCAATGGGCTTTTTTGTATCTAAAAACTGATCGCCGCTAGTTATCACACAATATCCGTGTATTTACACATTCCCCTCGCTGAACTGTTTTAAATTTTTAGCCTATTAGATGCTATTTAAACTTCCATAAAAATAGGCTCTTTGATAAGTGTTAAGCAGCAACACAATCAAAAAGCCTATTTAAAATCAATGAGCTAACTCCACAAATATCTAAGAGCTAGGTTTTTAACTTGCCTAACTGCTCATGTTGCTGCTTCACTAAATTTGCCAGTACCACACTGCTCTGTTGCGCTTCACCCGCAAGACGCGCAAGTTCAGAGGCCGAATCAGAAATGCCTGTAATATTGCGATTAACCTCTTCAGTCACCGCGCTCTGCTCTTCTGCCGCTGCCGCGATATGGGTCACTTGGCCCGAAATTTCTTCAATTTGACTCACCATAGAGTTCAATGAGTTCAGCGCTTGCTCAGTTTGAGATACGGCCATTTGTGCCCGTTCAGCGCCTTTATCTATGATGCCAGAAGCACTTTGAACTTCTTTTTGCAGTGCATCGATAAGAGTACTAATATCATTCGTCGAGCTTTGAGTCTTAGATGCCAGCGCACGGACTTCGTCAGCCACCACAGCAAAACCCCGTCCTTGTTCACCCGCCCTCGCCGCCTCAATCGCCGCATTTAATGCCAGCAGGTTTGTTTGTGCAGCAATGGAGCTGATCACCTCAAGAATACGACTAATATTCATACTGCTGTCTGCGACTTTACTCACGGCCAGCTTAGCTTCCATTGACTCTTTAGACATAGTCGCCACAAAGCCCATCGCCTTAGTCAGACTTTCTTCACTGTGACGAATGTTGCGTGACATAGCTTCTGTTTCTGCAGCGGTTTGCTCAGACGCCTTAGCAACCTCAAGTGCGGTGGCACTCATTTGGTTTACGGCCGTTACCACACTCTCAATTTCACCATATTGACGATTGACACTATCACGTGTGAGCTGGGCAATTTTCGCTGAAGCTTGGCTTTCTTCCTGAGAACGACTCGCAAGGGTTTTAAGCTCGGCAATCAGGTTTTTCAGTTTATAAATAAAGGAGTTGAAACCTTTTGCTAACGCAATCAACTCTGCATGGGAGTCCACTTCTATCGATTGCGTTAAATCACCATCAGCGCTTGCCAGGTGTTCTACACGGCCTTGGATCATCTTTAAGGGTGAAATAATGCTACGGATCACTAGGCTAATCGTAATCACAGCAGCAATCGACACGACAACACCGACCATGAGCAACAAACTTCCCAAGGAAGTTGCCATTTCATCCATATCATTATTCAACACAATCGAACTCTTGTACGCCTGCGCAGTCGGCACTTGGATCACTAAGGACCACTCGGCATTCGCTAAAGGGATCTTAATTGGGTAGGCAACAATAATTTCATCATCGTTAACCATGTAACCCGAGTTCTTGTGTAACGAGATAATTTGTGAAGCAATAGCTGGATTTATTGACTCAGCTAAAGGACGAGCCTTTTTACTGTAATGACTTGCTGCAACCACTAAACCGCGGGTACTCAATAAAGTTACTTTCGCTTGCCCATCGTAGAGGCTCTTAGATAACTTATCGATAAGGGTTTGAAAGACGGGTAAGTTTAAATCAACACCGACCACACCGATAAACTGTTTACGCTTAAGCACAGGAACAGTTAGCGAGGTCATTAATGCTTTGTTACCGGGAGTGATTTCGTATAAATACGGCTCCATTAGACAGGGCTTTAAGGTTTCTTTACCGCATAAATACCATTCTGCATCACGGATCCCAAATTCATTTAGGCTAGTAAGGTATTTTTCTGACGAATCTTCAACCTGTTGATGTGCAACAGTGCCATTGTCATCACGGGTATAGTAAACCTCTAGGGCACCTGATGTCATTACACTGTGGCTGGAATTAATATTCAGAAACTCAGTATCGAGCCCATCATAACCATTAGGTTCAAACTGGGCATACATGGAGGAAACTTGCGCATTCTTCTTAAGCACAGCCGCCACAGTGAGCTCTAAACGATCACGCTTTAAGGGAAGTTCTTCTGCCGTACTCTCCACCATACCGGCAAAAGAGTAAGGAATACGATAGGCTTCGTTAATAAATCCAGCGACCATTTCGCCATATTCACCGGCGCGGGCTTCGAGTTTATCCCGCGTTTCAGTTTGTAGGGTATTTTGAACTTGATCCGATAATTGCGCGTTTTGAGCCGACAGTGTCCACCATAAACTGATAGATAAAATAGCCACTATCGATAAAAATAATGCTGATGTAATCCACAACAACTTAGTACTGATGGACAAATGCTTCATCTAGTAAACTCCCAAGAGAACGACAATAGCGTAATTATTTTGATCTACTTTATTTTTATACTTTCTATACAGCATTAAAAATAGCACTTAGGGTAAGAATTACCAGTACTTAAGATAAAGAGTTGTCAATGGAATGTAAAACTTTTGAATGACTAAATCAAAAAAAGGCCAAATTCAAATAAATGAATTCAGCCTTTAATATCAAACACTATTCTTGATTGAGTCTAGGATTAGCGTCCCCACAACCAAGCGGCGCCACGCACCCCCGATGAAGCACCATAATAATTTTTAACAACAGGTGTGTGGCACTCTCGGCCAACCACATAGAGCGGCAAAATTTTCGGTAATTCGGTATAAATAGCATCGATGTTAGACACGCCGCCGCCAAGGACGATAACATCAGGATCCATCATATTGATCACATGGGCCAATGAACGGGCTAAACGATCAATAAAGCGGTTAAATGCTTGAGTTGCCAGCGGATCTCCCGCTTGCATCATTTGGGCAATTTCAATACCGCTGTCAGCAACACCGCCCGCAGCGCGAAAGTCGCGAACAAAGCCTGTTCCAGATATAAACGTTTCGATACAGTCTCTATTACCACAAAAACACGTCGTGGTATTAAATTCATCGGCTTTCATCCACGGTAAAGGATTATGGCCCCACTCACCACCAATACCATTGCCACCGTCATGTACTTGGCCTTTAATTGCGATACCAGCACCACATCCCGTTCCAATAATGGCACCAAATACAACAGACTTTCCTGCGGCAGCGCCATCTACCGCTTCTGATACGGCAAAACAATTCGCATCATTAGCAATTTTTACTTTACGATTTAATCGAGTCCCCAGATCCACATCGAGTGGATGACCATTGATCCAAGTTGAATTAGCGTTTTTTACTAGGCCAGTAAAAGGAGAAACAACCCCAGGAATACCTATTCCGATAGTGGCGGTTTGCTGCAGGCTGTCTTCGACTTCAGTTACCAATGCAACCAAAGCATTGACTGTCGCAACATATTCTCTCGGTGTCGGGATGCGTTTACGAAAGACTTCGTTACCATCGCTATCTAATGCGACTACCTCGATTTTTGTGCCACCAAGATCGATACCAATTCGTAACATTCATATACTCCGTTTAAATATATTTAACGCAAAGCGGTGCATTAACAACCTGATGCATATCTGCAACTGTAGAGACGCTGCTAAGTAGAACTTTTCGTTTTAAAGTGATCTACATTAGAATTTCCAAGCGCACTATGCCTGCTGGACAAACAGCAATCAACCTCAATGTATTTAAATACACCATAGCGCATACCCGCACATGCCATTATCTGCTTATCCGATAGTACTGCGAATGTTCCTTGATTTATCCGCAGCAGAAAAACTTGGATAAAACTGTCTCCGCTTAAATCCACCTTAAAATTGATAAGGTCATTTGTAACAAAGTCTGTTTTTGCCTATGTCTGCCATTGGTTTGAATTGGTTATCGCCTTATACTTTTGAGCTCAAATATTAAAACAACAATGTTGGAAGCAAGCGATATGACTATTGGGACTGCTCCGGTAAGTAAAACACATTCATTTATGACAGTGTCTCTTATCGAATTATGGGAACGCTTTGGTTATTACGGCATGCAAGCGCTGATTGTGTACTTTATGGTGCAGCGCCTTGGCTTTGATGACTCACGTGCAAACTTAGTATGGAGTGCCTGTGCGGCACTTATTTATGTATCACCAGCGATTGGTGGCTGGGTTGGGGATAAAATTCTCGGCACCAAACGCACTATGCTGCTCGGTGCGGGGATCCTCTCTCTGGGTTATGCGCTAATGGCCGTACCTACTGAAAATACGTGGTTTATGTTTTCAGCGCTCGGCGTGATTGTGGTCGGTAACGGCCTATTCAAGCCGAATGCGGGTAACTTAGTTCGTAAGATTTACGAAGGTGACGATTCTAAAATCGACAGTGCTTTTACCATCTATTATATGGCGGTAAACGTAGGTTCGACCTTCTCTATGTTGCTCACGCCTTGGATTAAAGATTACGTTAACGCCCAGTATGGCAACGAATTTGGCTGGCACGCGGCCTTTGCTGTGTGCTGTGTCGGTATATTGGTGGGGTTAGGTAACTATGCACTCATGCGTAAGAGTCTAGTCCATTACGGTTCTGAGCCAGATACTCGCCCAGTGAACAAGAAAAACCTCGCGATTGTATTGGGTCTATCCGCATTGTCGGTTGTCGCTTCAGCCATTATTCTTGAATATGAAGCTGTCGCGCGCGTCTTCGTTTATGCAGCAGGCGTAGCCGTATTGGCAATCTTCTTCCACTTGATCCGCACCAGCGAAACCAGTGAAAGAGCAGGACTGATTGCAGCGCTGATCCTTACCGTGCAAACCGTGTTCTTCTTTATTTTCTATCAACAAATGTCAACGTCACTCGCGCTGTTTGCCCTGCGTAACGTGGATTGGGATTTTCAAGTTTTTGGTACCCACTTGTGGACTTGGTCACCTGCCCAGTTCCAAGCATTAAATCCATTATGGATTATGGTATTAAGTCCAGTACTCGCATGGAGCTATTCGTGGGCTGGACGCAATGATAAAGACTTTTCTATCGCGGCGAAGTTTGCCCTCGGTTTTGCCGTTGTGGCAATTGGCTTCTTTATCTATGGCTTTGCGGGCCAATTTGCAGTCAATGGTAAAACCTCTTCATGGATCATGATCTGGGGCTATGCCTCTTACTCTTTAGGGGAATTGCTGGTGAGTGGTCTTGGACTTGCCATGATTGCTCGCTACGTACCTGCACGTATGGGCGGCTTTATGATGGGTGCCTATTTCGTCGCATCAGGTATTTCACAGTATCTGGGCGGTGTGGTTGCTAACTTCGCCAGTGTCCCCAAAGATTTAGTCGACCCACTGCAAACCTTACCCGTATACACAAGTCTGTTTAATAAATTGGGTATAGCCGCTGTGGTCTGTACCTTTATCGCACTTGCGGTATTACCTCTGATGCGTCGCCTGACTGAGACTCACCATTCACATAACAATGCTGCTGATCATGATATTAATGAAAGTGCTGCGGCATCGCTACGGGATGTGAAAGCCGAGCAGTAATGCTCGACTGACAATAGCGATTTTTCTATTGCATAACATTAACTGCCGATAGCCCTGCTATCGGCAGTTTTTTTATCACTTCATTCAACATCGTTTATACCCTTATATTGCTACTCATAACCAAATGAGCTTTAGCGAAAGTCATGCAATTCTACTGTGACTGGCTTAGCGCTGAGTTGCTGAGAATAAGAACTTCAGTTCCATATTATCGGCCCTCACACGCGGATGACTTCAGTCCCTCGATTTGTTACAAAGCAAGTATGGACTCGGACGCACTCGGTTTAATAGCGCTGCTCAAGTGCAAACTCAAATTGACATGACTAATGAAATAACGAAGGGAAAAGAGTTAGCCGTTCAAGCTTGAGAAGCATGGAACTTAGCCCCATATCAATAACACTGAATATCTTTTATTCATCAAGACTGAGCCATTAACGCTTGTTCTTCACTATGCGACTAACACAGTTAGCGCCTCTTGTTGTCGCTAGCAAAAACGGCAGTCACTTGGAGACACTATGTCACAACCGACATCAATATTGGCCGATATTCCCTTCTCGCTATTGGAACTCGCGCCTATGCGCCAAGGCTCAACTGTGGGTGAAACACTGCACAACAGTTTGCAGTATGCAAAGGAAGGCGACAGGCTCGGCTTTAATCGTTTTTGGTTTGCCGAACACCATAATATGCCCGGTATCGCTAGCGCAGCGACCTCGGTATTAATTGGCTATATTGCTGGCAATACTCAGCGTATTCGCGTCGGCGCGGGTGGGATTATGCTGCCAAACCATGCGCCTTTAGTGGTCGCCGAACAGTTCGGTACCCTTGAAAGCTTATATCCTGGTCGAATCGATTTAGGACTAGGCCGCGCGCCCGGCAGCGATCAAATTACCAGCCGAGCACTGAACCGTGATACCAGTCGCGCCGAACAATTCCCTGAAGAAGTCAGTGAATTACAAACTCTACTTGGCCCTTACAATGGTCGTCATGCGGTGCGAGCGATTCCCGGAGAAGGTACTAATGTACCAATTTGGTTATTGGGCTCGAGTCTTTTTAGCGCACAGTTAGCGGCGCAGCGCGGCTTGCCCTATGTGTTTGCGGGCCACTTTGCACCACGTTTTCTCTACGATGCGATTGAAATCTATCGCCGCGACTTTAAACCTTCTCAAGTGCTTGATAAACCCTATGTGATGCTCGGCTTGCCGTTAGTTGCCGCCGATACAGATGAAGAGGCGCAATTTCTGGGCACCACCTCAAAACAGCGCGTGCTGGCACTTATCCGTGGTCACGAGTTATGGCTAAAGCCACCAGTTGATACTATGGATGGCTTGTGGAGTGCGCAAGAAGAAACCTATGTCGATAATTTCTTAGGTTTATCCGTTACTGGTGGCCCGGCGACGATTAAGCATCGTTTGGAAATGATAGTAAAAGAACTCGGCGTGAATGAGTTTATCTTTACCAACGACTTGTATGATCTTGATAAACGCAAAAAGGCATTACAGATCCTAATGGAGATTAAAAAGTAGCGATTCATTTAACTGATGAGTGCAGAAAGTCACTGGCAGTAAAAACAGCCATTTCCAAAACAATCGCCCCAATAAAAATCCCGCCAAAGCGGGATTTTTATTATGCAAAACTGTTATCTAAAACCTTTTTATATCAAAGCGATATTAGCTTTTCAGTACGGAATTGAAACTGGCGTTAAGAATACCAAGGCCTGCATCAATTTGTGCATCCGGCGCCGTTAATGGCACCAAAATACGCAGCACATTACCGTAGGTACCGCAGGATAATAAAATCAATCCTCGGTCACGGGCATCGCTCAACACTTGCGCGCAATAGTGCGGCGCAGGTTTACCCTCTTCCATCAATTCGATGGCGATCATAGCGCCTAAACCACGCACATCGGCGATTTGCGCATGTTCGACCTGCATTACATTCAGGGCAGACTTAATTCGCTCACCAATGGCATTGGCCCTTTCTAGCAACTTTTCTTCTTCAAACACTTCAATGACAGCAAGCGCAGCGGCGCACGCTAACGGATTACCACCATAAGTACCGCCAAGACCACCGGGACCCACTGCATCCATGACTTGGGCGCGGCCAGTAATGCCTGAAAGTGGAAAACCACCCGCTATGGATTTAGCAAAGGTCGTGATATCTGCAGCAACACCCATTTGCTCCATAGCGAAGAAAGTGCCAGTACGACCCGCCCCCGTTTGCACTTCATCGGCGATCAGCATAATGCCTTCACGGTCGCACAGTGCCCGCAGGCGATGCATAAAAGCGGGCGATGCAGCGTAGAAACCGCCCTCGCCCTGCACTGGCTCTAAAATAATGGCGGCGATATCACTCGGCTCGGCATCATTTTTAAAGATACGTTCAATCGAGGCCATAGCATCGTCATCGGACACGCCATGTATTTCGCACGGGAACTCAGCGCGGAACACATTCGCCGACATCAGCCCCATACCTTTACTGTAAGGCGCGACTTTTCCGGTCAATGCCAAGGCCGCAATAGTACGACCATGGTAGCCAGACGTAAACGCAATCACGCCAGCACGTTTGGTATAGGCACGCGCCACTTTAACTGCGTTTTCAACCGCTTCT
Source organism: Shewanella sp. SM23 (assembly GCF_025654295.1). Lineage (NCBI taxonomy): Bacteria > Pseudomonadati > Pseudomonadota > Gammaproteobacteria > Alteromonadales > Shewanellaceae > Shewanella > Shewanella sp. SM23. The sequence goes on along the minus strand of NZ_JAKKRM010000018.1, from coordinate 95,023 downwards.
GAGCCACTAGTGAATAGTGCCGTCTTCTTGGCAAAATCCCCAGGAACCAGTTGATTGAGCTTTTCACATACTTGGATATAGCTCTCGTAGCCGAGCACCATAAAACAGGTATGGGAAAAATTATCCAGCTGAGCTGCAACCGCCGCCTTAACCTTAGGATGAAGGTGACCCGTATTGAGCACAGCAATGCCACCCGCAAAATCGATAAACTCGCGACCTTCAACATCCCACACAGTCGCATTTTCGGCGCGGGCGGTAAAAATAGGGTGAATTTGCCCGACACCACCCGCAACTGCGGCTTGGCGACGTGCCATCAATGAATCATTGGTTGTTGTCATTTAGTCTTCCTCACTCGCCAAATCGGGCCGTATTAAACGGACATACAGATATATTTAATTTCTAGATATTCTTCGATACCGAACTTAGAGCCTTCACGGCCAAGCCCTGAAGATTTCATCCCACCAAAGGGCGCGACTTCCGTCGAAATCAAGCCAGTGTTGACCCCAACCATGCCATATTCCAAGGCTTCGGCGACTTTCCACACCAATGAAATATCGCGGCCATAGAAATAGGCGGCGAGGCCAAATTCAGTATCATTAGCTTGTTTGATCACATCGTCGACATCGCTGAATTTAAACAGCGGCGCGAGTGGACCAAAGGTTTCTTCGCGGGCAACAAGCATGCTTTTATCAACGTTAGTGAGTACGGTTGGCTCGAAGAAATTACCGCCAAGATCATGAACTTTGCCGCCCGCGATCACAGAGGCGCCTTTAGCGATAGCGTCGATAAGATGACTCTGTACTTTCTCGACCGCGGCAGCATTGATCAACGGACCCGTAGTGATGCCCTCGTTGATGCCCTCTCCGACCTTAAGCTTGCCAACAGCAGTGCTAAGTTTTAAGGCAAACTCGTCGTATACACCGTCTTGCACATAAATGCGGTTAGCGCAGACGCAGGTTTGGCCGGCATTACGATATTTAGCTATCATGGCGCCTTCGACAGCGGCATCGATATTGGCATCGTTAAATACGATAAATGGTGCATTGCCGCCAAGCTCTAGTGACAGTTTTTTTAAGGTAGGCGCACATTGCGCCATTAATTTAATACCGATATTGGTTGAGCCAGTGAAAGACAGCTTACGCACTATCGGGTTGCTGCACATTTCATTACCAATCTGCACCGCATCACCCGTTAACACACTAAATACGCCCGCAGGAATACCGGCACGCTTAGCAAGTTCAGCCATCGCTAATGCGGTAAAGGGTGTTTGGTGCGCCGGTTTTACCACCATAGTGCAACCCGCAGCTAACGCTGGAGCGGCTTTGCGGGTGATCATCGCAGCAGGAAAGTTCCACGGCGTAATCGCGGCAGTTACACCGACAGGCTGCTTAATTACCATCAAGCGCTTATCCCCTTGATGCCCAGGAATGGTATCGCCATAAATACGCTTCGCTTCTTCGGCAAACCACTCGATAAACGAAGCGGCATAGGTTACTTCACCTTTCGCTTCTGCCAGCGGTTTACCCTGCTCAGTCGTCATGAGCAATGCTAAGTCATCACTATTTTCATTGAGTAATTCAAACCAACGCCTTAACTTAGCGCCACGCTCTTTGGCTGTGAGCGCTCGCCATGCAGGTAAAGCCGCTTCTGCCGCCTTAATCGCCATTTCAGTTTCAACTTGTCCCATATTAGGAACGTAGCCAATCACGGCATTGGTTGCGGGATTAACCACCTTTAGCGTGTCACCAGAAACGGCATCACACCATTGACCATTAATAAAAGACTGTTGACGTAGCAAACTCGGATCATTTAATTGCACAAGGATTTCCTCGTATTGTGAAGCTACCTAGCTTCTTAAAAGTGATGATGTTAGAGACCCAGTTTGTCTCTTAACGTGTAATACCAAGCTCCGATAGCACTAAAAGGGACGCGAAGTGCGTGACCGCCGGGGAAAGGATAATGTGGCAATCCAGCAAAGGCATCGAAGCGCGTGGCTTGGCCGTTAAGCATTTCAGCCAGTAACTTGCCTGCCAGATGGGTATAAGTGACACCGTGACCACTACACCCCTGTGAATAATAGATGTTCTTACCAATACGACCGACCTGTGGCAGGCGCGACAGCGTCAGTAGGAAGTTACCCGTCCACGCATAATCGATCTTCACATCCTTTAATTGTGGGAAGGTTTTGAGCATGTTAGGAATAATGATCGATTTGATATCCGCCGGATCGCGGGCGCCATACACTACGCCGCCGCCGTAAATCATCCGCTTGTCACCAGACAGGCGGAAATAATCGAGCAGATAGTTACAGTCTTCGACGCAGTAATCCTGCGGTAATAAGCTCGCGGCTAGATCGTCACTCAAAGGCTCTGTGGTAATCACTTGCGTGCCGCAGGGCATAGATTTTGCCTGCAGCTCTGGCATTAATTTCCCCAGATAGGCGTTACCCGCTACGACCACAAACTTGGTTTTTACACTGCCCTGCGCCGTATGCGCAACTGGGCTATCGCCTTCATCAACACTCAGCACTGCTGAGTCTTCAAAAATTTTACCGCCGAGGGATTCAACCGCGCGCGCTTCGCCTAGGGCTAAATTAAGCGGGTGAATATGGCCGCCGCTTTTATCGAGTAGACCACCGACATAACGCTCAGTATTTACCACACCGCGAATGCCTTTGGCATCGAGGAGTTCGAGCTGATTAACATGGCCGTGGCTTTCCCACAGTTGTTTTTGATGGCGTAAATGGCCCATTTGCTTTTCGTTCATCGCGGCAAACACGCCGCCATCTTTTAGATCGCATTGAATATTATACTTAGCAATACGATCGCGGATGATTTGCCCGCCCTCAAAGGCCATTTGGCCAAAGAGTTTACCTTGTTCTTTACCGACTGTTTTTTCAATAGTATCAATGTCACGGCTATAACTATTAACGATTTGTCCGCCATTACGGCCCGAGGCGCCCCAGCCTATGCGAGCGGCTTCTAACACCACCACACTCATGCCCGATTCTAATAAATGCAGCGCGGCAGAAAGGCCTGTATAACCTGCGCCAATCACACAAACATCGGCTTCAATCGATTCCTGTAGACGCGGACGTTCAACCTTATCGTTGGCCGATGCCGCATAATATGATCCAGCGTGAGCTATGGCAGACATGTTGTTCCCTTGAATTCTAATGTTCATTATTTTAAACAGCCATCACATCCTACACCTTCATAAAACGAAACACTAGCCAGAAAAGCGCAATAATTTACATTTTGTTTGATATATCAAACACGCGATTATTTTTAGCTCAGTGATTCAATTCTGGTGATCTTGAGTAACAGGACTAGCCTGCAAAGCAAAGCGGGTGATGGGAGCGGTGACAAATATCAAGGATGGCTTTAGCAATACCAAAGCCATCCCCAAATTAAACTAACTAGTTCATTGGTGTACGGTCGCGTTTCTCTGCCCGTCTTGCCATATACCAAGAAAGGAAAGCGATGAGTGAAACACACAGTATGATCAGCGTCGCTAAGGCATTGATCTTAGGAGAAACTCCTAAACGTACCGAAGAGAACACCACCATAGGCAGGGTCGTTGCACCAGGACCAGAGGCAAAACTTGCGATCACTAAATCGTCTAAGGACAAACTGAATGACAACAACCAACCCGCCACCAGCGCCGGCGAAATCATAGGCACAGTGATCAAGAAGAAAGTCTTGAGCGGTGTTGCCCCTAAGTCCATTGCCGCCTCTTCGATTGACATATCAAGCTCGCGCAATCTTGAAGACACCACCACAGCCACATAGGCAGCACAAAATGTTGAGTGTGCAATCCACACTGTCATCATGCCACGCTCTCTGGGCCAGCCCAACAAATCTGCCATGTGCACAAACAGTAAAAGCAAAGACAGACCAGTGATCACTTCAGGCATTACCAGCGGTGCAGTAATCATGTTCGACAGGGTCAGTTTTGCCCATGAACGCTTAAAGCGTGTCATCACAAAGGCTGCCATAGTACCGATAATGACCGCCATAGTTGAGCTATAAAACGCTATCCGCAGGCTGGTCCATACCGCATCTAAAATCTGTTGATCTTGAAATAATTCACCATACCATTTAGGGGAAAATCCTCCCCATACCGTCACTAATTTAGAGTCGTTAAAGGAATAAATCACCAGCACTAACATAGGTGCATACAAGAAAAACAAGCCAAACCAGAGCATCACTGAAGAAAAGCTTAATTTTTTCATAGGTCTTTCTCCAAACTACGCGCCTGATAGCGATGGAATAAAGTGATCGGAATAATCAATAGACCCAACATCACAATCGCCAGTGACGAAGCCACAGGCCAGTCGCGGTTATTGAAAAACTCTTGCCATAACACTCGACCTATCATCAAGGAATCGGGACCACCGAGTAGCTCTGGGATCACAAACTCACCCACGGCAGGAATAAACACCAGCATAGAACCAGCAATCACACCACTTTTTGACAGCGGGAAAGTAATTTTCCAGAAGGTATTCAAACGGCTCGAACCTAAGTCAGACGCAGCTTCAATCAAACTCATATCAAGTTTCACTAAGGTGGCGTACAAGGGCAGAATCATAAAGGGTAAATACGCATAGATGATGCCGATATACACTGCAATATTGGTATTGAGGATCTGTAACGGCTCAGAAATAATCCCCAACCACATCAGTGAATTATTGATAATACCAGTGTTACTTAAGATCCCCATCCAAGCGTAAACACGGATTAAAAATGAGGTCCAAGAAGGCAACATAACTAACAGCAGCAGCACGGTTTGCAACCGCGCAGGGGCACGGGCAATGGCATAGGCCATTGGGTAGCCAATAATCAAGCAGCCCAAGGTCGAAATTAACGCCATTTTCAATGAGCTGAGATAAGCCATGTAATATAGCGAATCATCGAGCAACATCAAATAGTTACCCAAATGCAGGAAGATATTTAATACATCGTCAGCATATTGGAATGTTGCTTCATAGGGCGGGATAGCAATCGCCGCCGTCGAAAAACTCAGTTTAAGGACAATCGCAAACGGTAAGGCAAAAAACAGCAGCAGCCAAGCGTAGGGAATACCTATGGTCCAGAAGCGGCCCTTAAGCCACTTAAATTTAATGGGTTTCTTCATGATCTCAACACCACGCCACTGGTGTCCTCCCAACTAATGAACACTTCGTCATCCCATGTGGCATGATCAGCTCGGCGTTCACGGTTAGTCATACTGCACTGTACGATTTGACCATTCTCTAAACGAATGTAATAGACTGAAATACCGCCTAAATACGCGATATCATGCACGATTCCTTTCGCCCAGTTGTACTGACCTTCAGGCTGTTCACGGCTAATAATGGTCTTTTCGGGACGCACTGCTAACCAAACATTCTTATCTTCAACGTTAGTCGTGACGCCATAACCGACATAGAAAGGTTGGGCCAAATCATTGGACTTAATGATCAGATGGTCGACTTCATCTACTTCAATCGCGCCACCAAACAAATTCACAGTACCGATAAACTCAGCAATCATGCGGCTGTTCGGGCTTTCGTAAATATCCATTGGCGAGCCAGTTTGAGCAATCCAGCCATCACTCATGATCGAAATTCGACCTGCCATTGTCATGGCTTCTTCCTGATCGTGGGTCACCATCACGCAGGTCACGCCGACACGCTCAAGGATTTCAACCACTTCTAGCTGCATTTGGGTACGCAGTTTTTTATCCAATGCGCCCATAGGCTCATCGAGCAGTAATAATTTAGGCCGTTTCGCCAGTGAACGGGCCAGTGCAACACGCTGGCGCTGACCACCGGATAACTGATGCGGTTTACGCTTACCGTATTGCTCCATATGCACGAGTTTCAGCATATCTTGCACACGCTGTTCAATTTCGGCTTTAGGCAGCTTGTCTTGCTTCAAACCAAATGCAATGTTTTGTGCCACTGTCATGTGGGGAAACAAAGCATAGGATTGAAACATCATATTGATGGGACGTTCGTATGGCGGTAAATCGGTGATATCTTCCCCATCAAGGAAAATACGGCCAGAGGTGGGCTTTTCAAAACCCGCCAACATGCGCAGTAGTGTTGACTTACCCGAGCCTGACCCGCCAAGTAAGGCAAAAATTTCGCCTTTATTGATAGTTAATGACACATCGTCGACAGCCCGCACGTCATCGAATAATTTGCTTACCCGCTCAATCTTGAGCAGTACTTTTTCTTGCGTCTTTGTTGTCGGTTTATTGGTGACGCTCGAGGTGATTGCCATAGTACTTCTCCACCCGAAAATGAGGCGTAGATACGCTCAAACTCTAGGTTCAACACGATTAATGAATGAAAAGTGGTTAAACAAACTGTGTCAAATCCTATACGTGGATTAACTATGCATAGGATTGGACATAGAAGTTTGCCAAGCTGGGGGCAAGCTAGGCTTGCCCCCTATCGACTATTGTCCTGACTTCACTTTGGTCCAAACACGGGTTAATACGCGCTGAATTTTCAAAGGACGAATTTCACCAATATAAAGTTTGTCTAACACTTCTTGTGGCGGATAGATCGCAGGATCGGTACGGATAGCCTCATCAACCAGAGGTTGAGCGGGATCGTTGGGGTTAGCATAGGCCACATAGTTAGAGATAGGCGCTATGACTTCTGGACGCAGAAAATAGTTAATCAGCGTGAGTGCATTATCGACGTTCGTTGAATCAGCAGGGATAGCTAACATATCGAACCACAGATTGGCACCTTCTTTTGGAATGGAGTAGCCAATCTTATTGCCATTTTTTGCTTCTTCAGCACGGGCCTTCGCTTGGAATACGTCACCGGAGAAACCGTAAGCGACACAGATGTCACCGTTTGCTAAGTCAGAAATATAACGTGAAGAATGGAAATACGTCACATAAGGACGAATTTTTTCCAGTAACTCACCCGCTTTTTCATAGTCTTCAGCCTTAGTGCTGTTAGGATCTAAGCCTAAATAAATCATCGCCTGTGGCACCATATCGTCGGCAGAGTCCAACATAGCAAAGCCACACTTAGAAATTTTTTCAGCGTATTTAGGATTGAAGATCAGTTCCATTGAGTTAAATGGCGCATCTTCCCCCACAGCGGCTTTCACTTTATCTATGTTGTAACCAATGCCATTGGTTCCCCATAAATAAGGCACGGCATATTGGTTACCCGGATCGGCTTTTTCAAGCAACTTCATCAGGGCTGGATTTAAATTTTTAAAGTTAGGTAACTTAGCGCGGTCTAAAGGTTTGAAAGCACCCGCTTTGATTTGCTTAGCGAGAAAGTGGTTAGAAGGTACAACGATATCGTAGCCACTACGACCAGACAGTAATTTAGCCTCAAGCACTTCGTTACTATCAAATACATCGTAAATTACCCTAATGCTCGTTTCTTTCTTGAAGTTTTCTAAGGTATCTTCCGCGATATAATCTGACCAGTTATACACGCGAACCACTTCTTCCGCTTGGGCCACTGCGCTCGCAAATACGCTCGCAGTCACCAGCGCTAATGTGGTCATCTTATTAAATAGCTTCATGCTTTCTCCTTTCTCGGGTAGCAGAACTGCTTAAGCAAATTCTGACATTGTGTCACCGGGCTGCCCGGATATTGTTGTTATTTTCGACCAATGCTACACCTTAAAAACCGCATCGGCAGTCTCTACGGCATGATAACCATGCCTACTTTATATCTTGCTGCAATTTGTTAAGTATCAGGTTTCGTGCCAAATTTTCGAGGCATCGGTATTGCATTAACACTCAAAAAAATAGACTAGATATGACACTGCTTGTACATTTTGCAACATTAAGGCAAATGCCTCAAGTCCCTAAGCAATCGCAAAAAACACTTAGATAAACACATTTTAAATATGACTAACAATTAGTTAGTAACGCTAGCAAGCGAACAACCTAAAATTGTTAAGCCTATTTTACTTCCCTTGCAGACAAGCAATGGAATTGAATAATCACTTTAACGGACAAGCCATTAAAAACCATCATATTATTTAACAAGCGAGTTGCACCAGTTAAGTGCAACCTCACTAAAACAGTGCACGCATCAGTATCGTTATGGCCAACGTTAACCCCTTATTCCTTGGGTTAACGCGGCAACACGGTCAGTGCAATCAATCCAAAACATTACACAGTGAGTAATAGGAATTCACGTTCCCATGAGCTGACAACACGGCGGAAGTTTTCAAGTTCAGCCTGTTTTACCGCCACAAATCCAGTGGTGAAGGATTCGCCTAAATATTGCTTACAGGCATCACTTTCTTCCATCGCCGCTAATGCTTCCTCTAATGTCAGTGGTAAACAATGGGTATTATTGCTACGACTTTCATTGGCTTTACCTTGCACAGGAGTCGAAGGTTTTAGCGACTCAACCATGCCGATATAGCCACACAACAAGCTCGCGGCAATCGCCAAATAACAGTTAGCATCGGCGCCGGGAATGCGGTTTTCAATGCGACGGTTTTGTGGTGAAGATTCTGGAATGCGTAAACCACAGGTACGGTTTTCATCGCCCCATTCTAAGTTTACAGGTGCCGAAGTGCCGGGGAGGAAACGACGAAACGAGTTCGCATTTGGCGCCATCAGTGGCAGCAACTCAGGAATGAATTTTTGTAGGCCTGCAATATATCCCAAGAATAGCTTGCTCTTAGTACCATCTTCATTGGTGAAAATATTCTTGCCCGTCTCTTTATTGATCACGCTTTGATGAATATGCATCGCACTGCCAGGCTCATCCGTCACGGGTTTTGCCATAAAAGTGGCGCAAACATCGTGCTTCAGCGCGGCTTCCCGTAAAGTGCGCTTAAAGATAAACACTTGATCAGCTAAAGATAATGCGTTGCCATGACTGAAGTTAATCTCCATCTGTGCGGGACCATCTTCATGGATTAAAGTATCGATATCTAAACCTTGAAGCTCACACCAATCGTACATGTCTTCAAACATAGGATCGTATTCGTTGGCAGCATCAATAGAGAATGACTGGCGACCCGCTTCGGGGCGACCTGAACGACCAATTGGAGGCTTTAAGGGTAAATCGTGGTCGTCACTACGACGAGTCAAATAGAACTCCATTTCGGGAGCGATAACAGGTTCCCAGCCCTGTTCGTCATAGAGAGACAAGACTTTTTTCAACACGTTACGTGGTGACAGCTCAATCGGATTACCCATTCTGTCGTAGCAATCGTGGATAACCTGTGCCGTGGCTTCGATGGTCCAAGGCAACATAAAGACGGCATTTTCATCGGGTACACAAACAAAATCGATGTCGGCGGGATCGAGCAAACTGTAGTAAATCTCTTCGTCGACAAAATCACCGGTCACAGTTTGCAACAACACACTTTCGGGCAAACGCATGCCTTTTTCATCGAGAAACTTATCGACTGGAGCAATCTTGCCGCGGGCGATGCCAGTCATGTCACTGATAACACATTCGACTTCTGTGATTTTTCGTTCTTTTAAAAAAGCGATTAGCTTATTCATTATTATTTCACTCGAGTTGTAGCCCTACGTCGGCATGCATCACCGAAGGCATTGAAAATGGAGAGGTAAAACGGATTCTCGCTCACCTTCCACTCTGGATGCCATTGCACACCGAGGGCAAATTCTTTAGTACCAATTACGGAGAAAGCCTCCACTAACCCATCTGGAGCATAAGCTTCTGGCCGCAACCCAACACCCAGGCGCTCCACGCCTTGAGTATGTACAGAGTTAATCTCTGCAGAGTTACGGCCCCAGGCCTCGTAAATAAGCCCCCCGGGCTCAACAGTAATACTGTGAGAAGCCCCATACTGCACATCTAAGGATGCGGTTTTATCTTCTCGATGTTCAATAAAGCCACCCACCTCATGGAGCTTCTGATGCAAACTGCCACCAAAAGCCACATTCATTTCTTGAAAACCGCGACAAATACCTAATACAGGTACCCCAGCAGCAATAGCAGCGTGGATCAGCGGCAAAGTTGTCGCGTCACGTTTAGGATCATGGTGTGTACCAAGCTCACTCGGCTGGCCTGCATAAAGATGGGGTTCTACATTAGAAGGAGAGCCAGTAAACAAAATACCATCAAGACGCTCTAAAATAGCGTCTATCGGTAAATCGCCACCTAAAGATGGGATCACTAACGGCCAGCCTTTAGCGCCATTAACTACGCCTAAAAGGTATTTTTCACCAACAATATTAAAGGGGTGTGATCCCAATTGTTGATTGCATGCAATAACACCTATGAGGGGTAAATCGGCTGACATATCTCACCTTTAGAATAGATTTTACTAGCATAACGAACACTTTGCCTTTAAATGTTCATTTTTTCACACAGTACACCGAAATTTAGCACTAGGCAAGAGGTTAAACACTTGTTAAAGGTTATTTAATCCACTTATTCTTAATAAGCATAGATAACATGTAGTTAAATGTATATTTACCCCATTTCTCGCTAATTCATGTATATAAACCAGCGGTTACACCAGCATAAAGCTCACTTTTTACAGGGTAAATTAAACCGTATTCGAACCAAATTTGAACCAATATTATTTACACAAAGAAGAGGATATATAACCAATATGACAGGGTTAGAAAGTAGGTAATACCAATCGTATTAAATATCTGTTCATTCAGCGGGAGTTCAACGCGCTTTAGACAAGGCGAAGGCTTGAAGGCATAGTGGTGCTCTGTCGAAAGCCTTAAACGCAGTATAAAGTGCGTTGAAACCCGCCCTTCGGGAGCCTCACAGGCATCCCACTCCCGTGTTGCATTGACTTAAAAGGGAATGACCATTTCTGCGTCAATGCGCCTTGGATTGAAATGCCTGTGAGGCTCTGAACTGATTAGATATTTAATGTGATTGGTATAAATCCGCAGTAATGTTGAATAACAGTATTACGCCACTCACTTTTAGTGAGTAAGTGGCCTAATATGTTGAATAATAGGGTAAGTTAATGACTTAATTAGAAGTTTGCAGGTGTAGTCGCACTCACTAGGCGACAAGGTTCATCGAAGGGATTGCGGAATCTATGGGGCAATTCACTGTTAAAATAATAACTGTCACCCGCTTCCAAAATATACACTTCATCCCCAACAGTGAGTTCGAATTTACCTTCTATCACCATAGCGGCCTCTTCACCTTCGTGCTTTAGCATCTCTTCACCCGTATCTGAACCGGGTGGGTAAATCTCATTCATCACTGACATTGCGCGGTTCGGGTAATCACGGCCAATCAGTTTAAATTCAAGTGGTCCAGTACCGATATTCAGTAATTCATTGGATCGATAGACGACCTTTTGCTCACTATCCGTTGAGGCTTCAATGGAGAAAAAGTCCACTAAAGACATAGGGATACCCGACAGCACTTTTTTTAAAGAGCTGACTGACGGGCTAACACTGTTTTTCTCGATCATTGAAATCGTACTGTTAGTCACACCAGCACGTTTGGCTAATTCTCGTTGAGATAAGCCTTTCATTTTTCGAACAGTTTTGAGGCTGGCTCCAATATCCAAATTTCACATCCCCCTAAAGGCTCGGGTCAATCCCGATAGATGACGAACAGGTTGTTCAGGATAAACACCATCCAGAACGCATTTTCGCCCAAAAAGCGCATGTTTTACTGCTTTCATTGTATTCTACATAAAAAGCGTGTTAAATAAAACGAACACTTTTTTGCGTCATGTTAAAAGTGTGATGAGTATACTGAGACAAGTCCAATTTACAATAAAAACAATTTTTTGGAGCCATAATGGCAAGCAAACCTCCAGTGCACAGCGAACTGTATCCACACTCTTATTATGTTGATACTGCTAAAGAAATTTATGCGCACCCACAACTCGAAGGCAATATCAATGCCGATGTCTGTATCGTGGGCGGCGGCTTTAGCGGTATCAATACCGCCATAGAACTCACACAGCGCGGTATGAGTGTCGTGCTGTTAGAAGCGAGGCGAATTGGCTGGGGCGCATCGGGGCGTAATGGCGGCGAACTCATTCGCGGCATAGGCCATGACCCTGCACAATTTCAAAGTGAAATCGGCACTGAAGGTGTTCAAGCAATTCAACAGATGGGCTTTGAAGCCGTCGAGATAGTGCGAAATCGCATACAAGAACACAGTATCGACTGCGATCTGCAAATGGGTTACTGCGACTTAGCGGTTAAACCTCGTCACATGGATGAGCTTGAAGAAGAATTTAGCGCACTCAAAGCCATGGGTTATCTGCAAGAAATCAAGCTGTTAACTAAGGCGCAATTAGGTGAAGTCATAGGCTCAGATTTTTATCAAGGTGCGCTGGTTGATATGGGTAGCGGTCATCTGCACCCACTTAATCTTGCCCTCGGTGAAGCTCGCGTCGCCCGCAATCTTGGCGCTAGGTTGTTTGAGTACAGCGCTGCTGAAAAAATCATTCAAGGCGCCAAACCGAAGGTCATTACCGCTAAGGGCGAAGTCACATGCCAATACTTAGTACTGGCGGGCAATGCCTATATCGGCCACAAACTTAATAGCTTTGTAGGGGGGAAAGTATTACCTGCAGGCAGTTATTTATTGGCGACAGAGCCCTTAACTGAGGCCCAATGCGCGAGTATTATCCCGCAAAACATGGCCTTCGCGGATATGCGAATTGCCCTAGATTACTTTCACTTATCGGCAGATCGTCGTTTGCTGTTTGGCGGCCTTTGTACCTATTCGGGTAAAGATCCGAAAGATATTGAAGCGGCACTGAGACCGAATCTTGAGAAAGTTTTCCCGCAATTAAAAGGGGTACGTATCGATTATGAATGGGGCGGCATGATAGGTATCGGTGCTAACCGTATGCCACAAATTGGTCGCCTTCCTGATGCCAATAATATTTTTTACGCCCAAGCCTATGCGGGACATGGTGTGAATGCCACTCACATGGCGGCAAAACTGCTTGCCGAGGCCATTTGCCAACAGGCGGGACATTTCGATGTGTTTGCTAAAATCAAACACATCACCTTCCCCGGCGGCCCGACGTTCCGCTCACCTATGCTCGCTGCAGGCATGCTGTATCACAGATTTAAGGACTTGTTTTAAGTCGCTTGTTACGCCTTGCCCACAGGATAAAAGGGATAGACCCAAGATAATGCACGACTAAAGCCACCAAGACGCCAAAGCCAATACCACTAGAAGTTAAAGGTATCCCTGGCTTAAAGTTACTGATGGTTTTCTCAAGATAATCAAAGCGAACAGGGTTAAACATATAGGCAGTTTTCTCAAACAAATTGCCCGTATTAAAGATCGCCACGCCCTGTGTTAACGCTTTATAAAGCGCCAGTGTCTGTACCTTTTGCTCAGCGTCGGCACGCACACTTGGCTCCTCATTTTGCTGGTGGCGGGCAATCATGGCATCAACATCGGCGTAATGATATTCCTTAGCCGTTGCCTCGTAACCTTCTACCTGCCATCGAGTCGATTCATAAAGGCCTGATAAAAATTGCTGATAATGATCAGCCAGTTGTGGTAACTGTAAGGCAATCACTAAAATAAATCCAAATACCAACTTATCGATCAATCTCGCTATCAAAGGTTTCTCCTTGGCATTTCGCCAAACGACGTAAAAGTCACATGATGTTCAACAAAAACCACGCTAACTTAATTAATCTACAGCACTAATTTCAATGGTGATACTCAATTAACACTCTATCGGCAGATCGTTACGGCTGCCCCAATCCGCCCATGAACCGTCATAGAGGATAGGATTTTTATGCCCCGCGGCGACCGAAGCTAAGATCAAAATACACGCCGTAATCCCAGAACCACAGCTGAATATCCGTGCGGATTTATCCGCTGCTAGCCCTTGATAAATAGACTGCAGCTCACTGACCGTTTTGATTTTATTACCATCGAGCACTTGAGCGAAGGGTAAATTAACCGAGCGAGGAATATGCCCAGAGCGCACACCGGGACGCGGCTCACTCACTTGACCTAAAAAGCGTGGCGCACCACGGGCATCGACAATCGCCGTTCCGGCATCTTCAATTCGTGATAACACGGCCTCGGCATCCATCACAAGCTCGGGGTGGTATTGCAGCACATCCGCCAAAGTATCGATATCCGTCGGGCCGTAATCGACGCCTTCGGCTTGATAACGCGATGAGGTAATGCGGTCTTCTTCAATCCATTGAGGCAAGCCACCATCAAGCACATAGACTCGATTAAAGCCCATGACTTTAAAGGTCCACCACGCCCGTGGAGATGAATAAATGCCTTGGTTATCATAGATAACAATAACACTGTCGACCTCAATCCCAAGTTGGGCTATCCCTTGGCTGAATTGCTCAAACGTCGGCAAGGCATGAATTTGGGTTGAAGTCTTATCGCAAAACACATTTTCCAAGTCGAATCGACGTGAGCGCGGAATGCAAATAGGCTCATCGTAAACTAAGGGTTCTTTACCAATAACGGTTTCCATACTGGCATCGAGCAAGACTAAATGGGGATCGGTGAGGTGTGCTTCGAGCCACTGCGAACTAACAAGTGGGTATTCCATAGCGGGTCCTTTTATTGTTATCAAAATCTGCCGCTAGTCTCTCACCAAATGCCGTAAAGCCCAAATATCGGCTTAACAAATTGCCTGTTTTGATATTTCTTTAAAAGTGTGGACTCGATTTTATGCACTCAATCATCAAATTGCGGCGAAGCCGTGTTTTGAAGAGAGTGCTTTCAAACTGCTCATTTTTAATGATGCCGCTTTCAAAACGATCCTGTCGATATGGCCGTGTTCGAGATAGCCGTTTTCGCAAAAGTCCGTTTCGAGACAACTGTTTTCAAAATAGCCGCTATTTAATGACTTCTATTTTCACGTCAATCAAGCCAGAAGAAGTATTGCCTATACTACTGAACGCCGATTTAGACAGATCAATAATGCGGCCACGCACGAAAGGCCCTCTATCATTGATTTTCACAATCACACTTTTGCCATTATCGACATTGGTGACCTTAACACTCGAGCCAAAGGGTAACTTTTTATGCGCTGCTGTCTTTAATTTATGTTTGTAAAGTTCACCGCTGGCCGTCTGCTTATTCTGATGTTTATCCCCATAAAATGAAGCCTGACCAGCTTCCGTGAATCCCACCCAGTTTCCATTCTCATCCGTCTGCATTGAAGAACAGCCGGCCAAAAAGCTTAGCAATGCCAGTACAAATAGTTTGACGACATTGAACTGCCTAATTGGGTTTTGAAGTGCATTCACATGACACCCTCTCTAATGAGTGAACGCTTTGCTGACGAGTAATTGGCTCAGCAAAAATCACTGGGAAATAACGAACAACCTTAGATGGCAAAGCTCAAGACCTGCATCCTAAAAGATCAAAATAAGAAACAATAAATTTCCACGAGGCTACAGCAGTTGCACGCTAAAATCACGTATTTACAGGTGAATGCTCTTACGTTGAGATAAAATATGCAGTCATAACGAGGCTTTGTTTCCTAATTTAGATCGGTAAACAAAGCCCTAACGAGTTAACACTTCATGGATAATCTCAAATTTGGGTTCTTTACCACTTGGCCATGTAGGTTTCTTTATGGGGTTTTCAAAGGTGGTCAGCCAAATATCAAGATCACTGGAACCAGACAAACAACCCATAAACGCAAAATACATTCCACTATTTATCATGTGACGGGCAAACTGAATAGCGTCTTCAAGAGTGCCCTCTTCCCAGTTATGTGTGAACGTTTCATCATCCCATACCCATTTAATGGGGACTCCACTTTCATCACAAGCGAAGAACCTTACATTTCGATAACCTTTACTTGCTGTTTTTAGAGAATTTATAAAACTTTCTCTGGTGTTATCGAATCTTTTTTTGAACTCTTCAATATCTAGATCTTTGCTAATAAAGTTCTTCATACTTGCCCTAGAGATAAATACTACCAACGGTATGACATAACCACACACAAAAAATTCTATCCAATGAGCCCAGTGACTGATGTCGTTTAGCTCTGTTAGAAGCTAATTATGCCAAAGATTGGTATTCATTGCTGCCATTATGAAACAACCTAATTTCGATACATTTTATTTCTTTTTTAGAGGAAATTAATTGCTCCACCAACCACATATAACCGATTTCATATAGCTTATTTTGTAGGGAGAACAAATCATCTTCTGGCATATTGTCTATATCAACATTCAATAATTGATACCAATTAAAGGCTTTAAATTCTGAAACATACTCAAACTCACATACTGCGGTTAAAAGCCATGCGCCATTCATCATAGAGGCGATGTCGACAAAAAAATCGCAATATGCCTCACCTTGATTCTTACAAGAAATCGCATATTCCCTAACAAGTTCCATAAAATCAGATTTGTAACTATCGAGAGCTTTACTGACGATTGCCCCAAACTCTTCTACGTTGTTCATACTTGCCTTATTATTCAATGCTCTAAGCACCCTATAATATCATAAATAACTTACAACCCTTTTCACACTATGACTAAATGCATTAATGGTAATGTTTGAAAGCCACAAATTTATAAGCGATAACTTACGATATTTATGAAGCTGATAAGAATGGAAGTAAATTGAGATATTAATGGGAGTATTTAAAGTCAATATTCTATCGGGTATGAGTGAGCAACATGATTACGAATCAAGAATGCAACATTTCATCTACAGCAGCAGATACAGATTTTACAAGTAAAATCTGGCTTAGAAAAAATGGGTACGGCTTGAGCTCCAAAAAATAAAAAACCTCTTTCCATGTAATATAAAAAGAGGTTTTAGTATTTAGCGAAAGCGGCTCCTTCTCTTATATAGAAAAAAAAGAGCGGTTATAAAAATAGTCCGCTTATAGCACGATCCAAGTCGCTTTCAGTTCTGTGTATTTGTCGAAGGAGTGCAGAGATTTATCTCGGCCATTACCTGACTGTTTATAGCCACCGAATGGCGCTGTCATGTCGCCGCCATCGTAATGGTTGATCCACACCATGCCAGCGCGCAGGGCTTTAGCGGTTTTATGGGCCTTGCTGATATCCGACGTCCACACGCCAGCGGCTAAACCGTAGATGGTATCGTTGGCTATTGATATCGCTTCTTCCATGCCATTAAATTCAATAACAGATAACACAGGGCCAAAGATTTCTTCGCTGGCAATTTTCATCTGATTGTTTACGTTAGAAAATACCGTTGGCTGCACATATACACCGCCCGTGTCGGCCATAACTTGGCAGCCACCGTGGACTAAGGTTGCACCTTCATCTTTACCCGCTTTAATGTAACTGAGCACTGTGTCTAACTGTTGTTTATCAACAACGGCGCCGCTCACAGTGGCAGGGTCGAGTGGATGCCCTGGATGCCATGAGGCTAGCTCCTCTGCGATAAGCGCGATAAGCTCATCTTTCACCCCGGACTCCACCAGCAAACGCGAACCTGCGGTGCAAACTTCACCTTGGTTAAAAGCAATGGCTTCGGCAGCAGCAACAGCAGCGGCTTTGAGATCTGGCGCGTCATTAAAGACGATATTAGGGCTCTTGCCTCCCGCCTCTAGCCACACGCGTTTCATGTTCGACTCACCAGCGTAAATCATTAATTGCTTGGCAATTTTGGTGGAACCTGTGAAAACCAGCGTATCCACATCCATATGCAACGCTAAGGCTTTACCCACGGTATGACCAAATCCTGGCAACACGTTGAGTACGCCTTGTGGGATCCCAGCTTTAATAGCCAATTGCGCCATACGGATAGCCGTTAAGGGTGACTTTTCAGAGGGTTTTAACACCACACTATTACCCGTGGCCAGCGCGGGCCCGAGCTTCCAACACGCCATCAGCATTGGAAAGTTCCACGGAACAATCGCGGCCACAACCCCCACAGGCTCACGGGTGATCATGCCAATTTCATTGTGAGCCGTTGGCGCGAGTTCATCGTAAATTTTATCAATAGCTTCGCCAGACCAGCGAATCGCACGGGCAGCCCCCGCCACATCCACCGCTTTGGAGAAACGAATTGGTTTACCCATGTCGAGGGTTTCTAACAGCGCGAGTTCATTGGCATTTTCTTCCAGTAACTCGGCGAAACGTATCATCACTTGTTTGCGCTTTACCGGAGATTGCTGCGACCAAACACCAGACTCGAATACGCTGCGGCCATTAGCAACCGCAAGATTAGCATCTGCAAGATCGCAACTCGCCACTTTTACCAACAAGCGGCCATCGATAGGACTAATACAATCAAAGGTGTTACCCGAAACGGCATCTTGGTATTCGCCATTGATAAACGCCTTACCATTAATAGACAGGCTGGCAGCCAGACTTTCCCATTCGCTGCGGCTCTTCGGTGTGCTCATGATGACCTCTTAATCATTCGTATAGGTGTGGTTTATCGTTCATAGACAAGAAAATAGTGGCCCGTGACGACTTTAGCGCAAATGGTAAACATCATCACAGTCATAATCCGAGCTTCAGGTTACGCTGTTTAAGCAATAAAATTCAATATTTTTTACAAAAATAGCTTTTTTGCCACAAATAACTGCACACGGCTCTTCCATGTTCATTATTTCTAACATAGCATAGCAAATATTAGCCACCCTAAAACAAGACCTGAAAATACAGGACAAGGTAGACACTATGGCCGATTTGCCGCTCAATTCCTCAAGCGTACCCTCACTTGAAAATTTCTGGATGCCTTTTACCGCTAACCGCCAATTCAAAGCCAGTCCGCGGTTACTCGCCAAGGCCGAAGGCATGTATTACACGGATATTGATGGTAATAAAGTGTTAGATGCTACCGCAGGTTTATGGTGTTGTAACGCAGGCCATGGTCGCAAGGAAATCAGCGAAGCAGTCAGCAAACAAATTAAAGAGATGGACTACGCGCCCTCCTTCCAAATGGGTCATCCTATCGCCTTTGAACTTGCCGAGCGGTTAGTCGAGCTCAGTCCTGAGGGATTGAACAAAGTCTTCTTTACTAACTCAGGTTCTGAGTCCGTCGATACTGCGCTTAAGATGGCACTTTGCTATCACAGAGCCAATGGTCAAGCCTCACGCACCCGCTTTATCGGGCGCGAAATGGGTTACCACGGTGTAGGCTTTGGCGGCATCTCTGTGGGTGGATTAAGCAATAACCGCAAAGCATTTAGCGGCCAATTACTGCAAGGCGTCGATCACTTACCTCATACCTTAGATATCCAAAATGCGGCATTTACCCGCGGACTCTCACACTTTGGCGCTGAAAAAGCCGAAGTATTAGAACAACTAGTGACCCTGCATGGCGCCGAGAATATTGCCGCCGTAATCGTTGAACCTATGTCGGGTTCTGCAGGGGTAATATTGCCGCCACAAGGTTACTTAAAACGCCTGCGAGAAATCACTAAAAAGCATGGCATCCTATTGATTTTTGACGAAGTCATTACCGCTTTTGGCCGCGTTGGCGCCGCCTTTGCGAGTCAGCGTTGGGGTGTTATTCCAGACATGATCACCACGGCTAAAGCCATCAATAACGGCGCGATTCCAATGGGCGCAGTATTCGTGCAAGATTTTATCCACGACACTTGCATGCTAGGCCCCAATGAACTGATTGAGTTCTTCCACGGCTACACCTATTCAGGTCATCCAGTCGCTGCGGCGGCCGCACTTGCCACCCTATCGATTTATGAAAATGAGCAATTATTCGAGCGCAGTTTTGAGCTTGAACGCTACTTTGAAGACGCAGTGCACAGCCTCAAGGGCCTGCCGAATGTGATTGATATCCGCAACACAGGATTAGTGGCGGGGATTCAATTCTCCCCTAACGCTCAAGGCGCGGGTAAACGGGGTTACGGCGTGTTTGAACACTGCTTCCGCCACGGCACTTTAGTGCGAGCCACGGGAGACATTATTGCCATGTCACCACCACTGATTGTCGATAAACGCGAGATTGACCAAATGGTTAATAGCCTAAGCGATGCCATTAACGCCGTTGGATAATAGCACCAGCGGTTCGTTCCACTCTCACATTTAACACCCCGCTGCGGCGGGGAACTTCAAAGGTTAACTATGCTCAAGATCACTCACTTTGTTAATGGTCAGCACACCCCTGCCAGTACCAGAACCCAAGATATTTTTGAACCTGCCACGGGTGAGCTACGTGGCCAAGTCTCACTAGCAAGCGGAACCGAAGTGGGTGAAGCCATCGCGATCGCTAAAACCGCCTTTGAAACCTGGTCGCAAGTCACGCCGCTCAACCGTGCTCGAGTGCTGTTTAAATTCAAAGCCTTAGTCGAGCAGCACCTAGATGAAATGGCTCAGCTTATCACCCGTGAGCACGGCAAAGTGATCGACGATGCTAAGGGCGAGTTGATCCGTGGTCTCGAAGTGGTCGAATTTGCCTGTGGTATTCCGCACTTGCTTAAAGGTGAACACACCCAGCAAGTGGGTGGCGGCGTCGATTCTTGGTCAGTTAATCAAGCTTTAGGTGTTGTAGCAGGCATAGCGCCCTTTAACTTCCCCGTGATGGTTCCCATGTGGATGTTCCCAATCGCCATTGCCTGCGGTAACACCTTTATTATGAAACCTTCAGAAAAAGACCCAAGCTCGGTGATGCGGATTGCCGAGCTGCTTAAAGAAGCGGGTCTTCCCGATGGCGTGTTTAACGTGATTAACGGCGACAAAGAAGCCGTCGATACCTTACTCACCCATAAAGATGTGCAAGCAGTGAGCTTTGTAGGCTCAACTCCGATTGCCGAATACATCTACAGCACAGCCTCTAAACATGGCAAACGCGTGCAAGCCTTAGGCGGCGCGAAAAACCATATGTTACTCATGCCAGATGCAGATTTAGATCAAGCCGTTAGCGCCTTAATGGGTGCCGCTTACGGCAGTGCTGGTGAGCGTTGTATGGCAATTTCAGTCGTACTCGCGGTAGGCGATGTGGGCGACGCATTAGTGGAAAAACTGCTACCGCAAATTCAAACCTTAAAAGTCGGCAACGGCCTGACGCCAGAGATGGAAATGGGGCCACTGATCTCCAAACAGCACCTTGCCAAGGTCACCCAATATGTTGAAGCCGGTGTGCAAGAAGGTGCAGCGCTGCTGGTCGATGGCCGTAAACTGAGTGTTGAAGAAAATCTACAGGGTTATTTCCTCGGCGCCTGTCTATTCGACCATGTCACGCCTGAAATGAGCATCTACCGCGAAGAAATCTTTGGCCCAGTGCTGGCGATTGTGCGCGTGAAAGATTACCCAACGGCGCTTGAGCTGATTAACCGACACGAATTTGGCAATGGCACGGCGATTTTCACCCAAAGTGGTGAAGCGGCGCGACATTTCTGTCACCACGTACAAGTCGGTATGGTTGGAGTGAACGTGCCGATCCCAGTACCAATGGCGTTCCACAGTTTTGGCGGTTGGAAGCGCTCACTCTTTGGGCCGCTGCATATGCATGGTCCCGATG
This sequence comes from Shewanella sp. SM23, assembly GCF_025654295.1. NCBI lineage: Bacteria > Pseudomonadati > Pseudomonadota > Gammaproteobacteria > Alteromonadales > Shewanellaceae > Shewanella > Shewanella sp. SM23. The sequence goes on along the minus strand of NZ_JAKKRM010000018.1, from coordinate 73,629 downwards.
GCGTGCGTTTTTATACCAAGCGTAAGGCTATTACTGCCCGCTGGCCCGTGGGTAAACAGACTCAAGCCGAGTTTGTGATGCCTACGATGAAATAGCCGAATGTCAGCTCAACAAGGAAATCGCAAATGACTGTAAGTATCAACGCCATTATTCGCTTTGCTACGGTGCAAACACCCGTCGAAACCTACCAGTTACCGGCGGAAAAGTTGTTAACTGGCAATCCAACTCAAGGGCTAGAGAATCATTATTCTAGCCCTTGTGATCAATTTCACAGTGGAATTTGGCAAAGTGAATCAGGCGCTTGGAAAATAAACTACACTGAATACGAGTACTGCGAAATCCTCGAAGGGATGAGTGTTATCACAGATCTTCAAGGTCAATCGCAGACGTTCACTGTGGGTGACAGGTTTATCATACCCGCGGGTTTTCAAGGCACTTGGGAAGTCGTGGAGCCCTGCCGCAAGGTTTACGTCATTTTCGAACAAAAGTGAGATCGACGAGGCTGATGTTAGCCTCAAAAAAGCTAAGTTATCTTAGCAATAACTCGCCATGAGGTCACAGCAACGGGTTTTCCTAGGCTGTTGTTTGGCAAACCAACGGATGCACTGGCGCGATTGAATAACCATGGTCGCCAGTAACACGTCCGAGTCAACAAAGAAAATGGGAGAAATACCGTGCATAACAATCTGAAAAAAAAACGGCTGGTACAGCTTGTCGGACTCGCGCTAACCACGACCCTATTCTCCGGCATTGCCGCCGCCGAAGTGACTGGGGAAATTAGTCTTACTAACGACTATCGTTTTCGCGGCGTATCACAAACCGCTGGCGATCCTGCCCTGCAAGGTGGTATCGATTGGAGCTTCGATTCGGGTTTCTCTGTTGGGGCTTGGGCAAGTAACGTGGACTTTGATGAGCCAGGTTATAACGGCCCAGCGATCGAATACGATTTCTATGTCGCCTATGGTGGTGAGATCAACGAAGATCTGACCTACGACATCACCCTTAACCGTTATAACTACTCAGGCGAGAGTGATATAGGTTATTTCGAAGTGATTACGGGTATGGAATTTAAGGGCTTTCGCCTAGCCTATTGGTTTACCAATGATTACGGTGGTACTGACTTAGATTATCACTATGGAGAACTAAACTACTCCTACGAATTTGTCGAGAATTGGAGCCTAGATTTGCACTATGGTTACAATGTGGGTGATGCCTTAGATGATGGTGAAGGTTTTGATAGCTACTCTGATTACTCTGTTGGCGTATCGACCGAATTGGCAGGCTTTGGGCTTTCATTAGCTTGGTTAGGAACAGATCTCAGCGGTGACCAAAAGGTCTCTGATGGCGCATTCAAAAACTCAGATACCGTGCTTGCGAGCGTAAGTTACGCGTTCTAATTTCGCCTTAGCTTGGTCCAACTAAAACACAAAAAAGCCCTCATCATCGAGGGCTTCTTTTTAGCTGTTCAAACAGACTTGACTACCAACTACGCATTTTATGGCCTTTCACCGCGTAGAAAAGGATGAACAAGTAGCATGGCAACATCACAATATAACCACCCTGCATGCCCATATCTGTCGCCGAACTCATTAAGCCCCAAGACACTGGACCAAAGGCGCCACCTGCAATCCCCATGATGAGAAGCGCAGAACCTGTACTGGTCAATTTCCCCATACCAGACAAAGCTAGCGGCCACACCGCAGGCCAAACAATCGCATTAGCTAAACCAAGAAAAGCAATCATCAACAAAGTATCGGGCAGCGCCACACCGCCAAAAGGCACTAACAAAACATTAGCAATAGCGTAGGAATTATTGTCGCCAAACAAAATACCGCATGTCAGTAACAAACCCAGAATAGCTGACACCATCAAAGCCTTAGGTTGTGAAATAAAACGAGGAATTAACAGGATACCTAAAGAATAACCCAGCACCATACACACCATAGTATAGGAAGTCATAACACCGTATGACTCTATGCCTAAAGACAAAGCAAATGTACCAATGGTATCGCCAGCAATAACCTCTACAGCAACATAAACAAACAGCGCTAACACGCCAAAGGCTAAGTTAGGGTGAGATAATGCCGCTTTAAGTTGCCCTTTATCAGTATTTTCAGCAGCTTCATCTTCATTCAACAACTCTGGCAAAGGTGATTTTTTTACCGCGAGCGCTAAGATACCGATAAAAATGGCCATGCCTAAATAGGGGAATACTAAACCGTCAGCCATTTCTTCAATTTGTACTTGAGTTAGCTCAGTACCAATACGGTCTTTAAAGCTGTCTAAAATCAACGCCGAAAACACCAAAGGCGCAATCACACCCGCACCTTTATTCAAAATACCCATCACACTGACACGGGCGGCCGCAGATTCTTCAGGCCCCAAACGCACCACATAAGGGTTAACCGCAGTTTGTAATAGGGTTTGGCCTGCGCCCATCACTAATTGGGCGAAAAGGAATAGGGCAAATATTTGTGTTTCCGCAGCAGGGATAAACAGTAAGCCCGCCAACATCATCACGCCCATGCCTATCGCCATACCATTCTTATAGCCGACTTTGCGAATAAGCCAAGCGGATGGCAAGGCAGTAAAGGTCACTGCAATGTAAAAAGAAAACAGGATCAACGACGCTTGAAAGGGATTGAGTTGCAATATTTGTTTCAAATAAGGCATCAAAGAACCATTCAACCAAGTGGCGAATCCGAGGATGAAAAAGAGAGCGGCCACTATGGCCATGGGGAGAAAGCTGCTTTTCTGCTGGCTTTTATCGAGTGTCATTTCCATAAACCTGCTTCTTATAGTAATTAATTATTTAGGTGATAACGGGGTTTAAATTAATGCCTAAGTTCCCGAATATCCGTATCGCGACTCGTCCGCAATGGTTAATGTTATCATCCAAACGCACCATTGTTTCAGTGATGTTAAAACAAATAACACAAAAAGACAACGCTGTCATTTAATAAATTCTCGCGAATATTCCCTCGTAATCATCGATTGGCCAACTGATAAGTTATAAGTAAGTAATGACTCACATCCAGAAAATAATGTAAAAAAAAGCCGCAGACACTGAGTGCGTGTGGCTCAAGCTATTAAGCAAACAGACTAAATTCTGACAAAAATATTGCGGCGATACATCCAATATAACACCAGCCACTGCACCGCAAGTAAGCTGATAACCCTAGCTAACGCTTGAGCGCTTTCAGGCAAGGCCATCACTAAGCCGCCAAATACGCTTTGGGCGATATATTTCCAATCCACTAAGCTCGACGCTAAGTAAATAATGATGGCGTTCGTGCCTATCACCACAAAGAAAAATGCGGCTTTTTGCCACTTAAGCACATCGACTAAGGCATAGAACACTGCCAGCAGAATCATGCTCCAGCCCGACGTCACCAGCACAAATGAACTGGTCCACAGATCTTTATTGACCGGAATAATAAGATCCAACAGCCAACCTAAGGCTAAGCAAGCACCACCTGCTACGGCGAGTAATCCCACTTTGACCCACTCACCTTTAGGATGGGATTTAACAATAAAGTGGCCGACAAACACACCCGCTAACGCATTGACTATGGCGGGGATGGTTGACAGTAAACCTTCAGGATCGGGCGTGCGCCCCTGATAGCTTATGCCGGGTAGTAAAATTGAATCGACATAGGCATTGATGGATTCCGTTGGCGAGAGCACGCCCGCCTGTCCACCTGAGAAAGGCAACCAAAGTTGCATTGCGCCATAACCGAGTAAAATGCCCAAGGCGACAATAACTTGCGTTCGTAGACTCGTATGCCACACCAGTAATGCGGCAAAGAACCATGCAAAGGCGATTCGGCCTAACACACTGGCATAGCGAATTTTTTCAGGATCGGCAGGCGCGCCCGTACCCCAACCGTGATTGTATAAAATGCCCAGTAGCAGCAATAAAAAGAGTCGTTTAATCCCATGCCGATACACAGGTAATCGATCCTTCATCAGTAATTTATCTAAACGTTTGGGAGATAAACCTAAGGCCACACCAGAGAGGAAAATAAACAGCGGAAAAATCAAATCGTAGAAGTGAAAACCATGCCATTGGCTATGGTGCATTTGTTCATCGCCCCATTGCCAACCTGCCCAGCCCGTTAAAATAAGCAAGCCACCAAACAGAGCCTCACCGCCCAAAATCCAAAACATATCGAAGCCGCGCAGTGCATCCAGCGACATCAACCTAGGTTTATTCACCTTTACTGGCGCAATTGCGTTTGTCTGTGTCGTCCCCATGCCATCATCCTTTATTATTGTTATTAAAAGTTTTTATAAAAGTTGAGCAAAACTAATACGGTACAAAACTAATACTGAATAAAATTAGTGCTGTACAATAAAAAAACTTAGCCCCTGTCATCAAAATACGACAAGGGCCAATTGTTACACATCACCTCAACTACGAAAGCAATTTAAGGGTGTCCCCCTATTGTCTGTCCTGAATAGACTGCCCGTCCCGCAATGTAGTTTGCCTGCACTTTATTCTGCGCATCGAGCAAAACAAAATCAGCCCTATGTCCCAGTGCTAAACGGCCAGCTTTATGCTCAATCCCGAGGAACTGTGCGGGATATAACGCCGCCATTCTCAAGGCTTCCGCCAAAGGTAAACCTAACAAGTTCACCGTATTATTGACAGCAGTCGCCATATCGAGCACACAACCCGCCAGCTCACCAGTCACGGCATTTAATCTGTCGCCGACTCTCAGCACTTGCGTACCGAAGAGCTCGAAGCTAGTCTCACCGTCCATACCCACAGGCGGCATAGCATCGGTGACTAACATCATTTTGCCCCTCGGTTTTGCCCGTAGTGCGACCTTTGCCGCCGCGGGATGCACATGGTGACCATCGACAATCAACCCACACCAAGCGGTTTCACTCTCTATCGCCGCGCCAACCATGCCCGGCTCACGGGAACCCAGTGGTGACATCGCATTATAAAGATGGGTAAAGCCCGTCGCGCCTGCCGCTAATGCTGCAATCACAGTATCGTAATCGGCATTAGAATGGCCTAAACACACCTTCACGCCCGAAGCAACGAGCGTGCGGATCACCTCTGACGACACATTCTCAGGCGCAAGCGTGACGACTTTAATCCCCAGATCTTGACGACAAAATACCGCGAGTTCAGCATCGGTTATTTCGCGAATAAAACCCTGCGGATGCACGCCTTTTTTAGGCACAGATAAATGTGGCCCTTCAAAATGCACCCCTAAAACGCCAGCGCTACCTTTGACTAAAGCCTCGGCCACTGCATCGGCCGCATTGGCCATCACGCTGACATTATCGGTGATAAGCGTAGGTAAAAATCCGGTCGTGCCAAAACGCGCATGGGCACGGCCGATAGTTTCAATGCAATTAACACTCGGATCGGCATTGAATAACGCCCCGCCGCCACCGTTCACTTGTACATCGATAAAACCTGGCACCAGCGTTCCGGCTTGGCGGATTTCCTTCGCGCCAACAACCGTATCAAACGCCAGAATGTGCCCGTCTTCAACAGTAACTGGCACATCTTGATGGAAATACTCACCATCGAAAATACGCTCGGCGATCAAGGTGATTTTCATCGCAAACCTCTTTCAATAAATAACACGAGTGACTTAAGTCTTAAATTAAGTTCACTGCGAGGGCTAAGCTGCACGAGCTAAGCTGAACAGGTTTAATCGTGAGCTGCTTAATCGTGCAGCTAAAAGTCCGCTAAATCTAATCCGCAGCACCTAAACCTCTTAAACTTTGGCCACTTAAAGCTCGGCGGCTTAGAGCGTTTGGGTCACTTTTTTAAGGCCTGCCGGTTGATCGGGATCGATACCGCGGGCAATCGCAACCGCAGCCACATCAATATAAAAACGCTGTAACAAGGCTAACGGCGCCACACGTGGGTGAATGTCAGTAGAGGTTTGATTCAGATGCACTAAATCGGCGCCGCGTTGGCTCACATTTTCAATCTGTTCGATATGGCTAGCGTAAGATTCATCGCCAATACACACATCGACGATAGTGAGTTTTTTCTCGACTAAGGTCACAGGACCGTGGAGGAACTCGGCGCTACTGAACGCTTCGGCATGGATTGAACACACTTCTTTTAACTTAAGCGCAATTTCCTTGGATACTGCATAACCTAAACCACGGCCGAGTACGACTAAGTTTTTCACGTCGGCAACGGATTCTGGCGTGAGCTGCGGCTCAGCGTCCACCGCCGTTTGCAGCGCTTGGGGTAAAGACGCTACGGCGCTAGCGAGTGATTCGCTTTGAGTCCAGGCGGCGGCGAGTTGTAAAATCGCCGACAACGTTGCGAGGTAACTCTTAGTCGCAGCAACGGCTTTTTCTTCACCTGCACGTAAAGGCACAACGACATCGGCGATATCTTTAATCGGTGCACTTTCATCATTCACTAAGGCAACACAGAAAGCACCGGCATTTTTTGCCATACGCGCCTGCGCCAAAATGTCAGGGCTACGGCCAGATTGTGAAATCACAATGACTAACGCGCCTTCGAGTTTCAAGGTTTTACCATACACACTCGCCACTGAAGGTGCGGCGGCGAAGGTCGGTACACCCGCTTCAATTTCAAATAAATATTTAGCGAACACTCCCGCATGATCCGATGAGCCGCGACCTACTATCATCACAAAACGAGGGGCGAAGGCGCGCAGTTTCTCACCTAACTGCTGCATGATGTCAGCGTTAGCTTCTAATTGACCCGCAATTTTTTGCGGTGCAGTGCGTGCTTCTTGTTCCATAATAGTGTTTGTCATGTCTTTTACCTTCACGTTCAAATACAGGATTTGGCTTCAGTGCCTATTTGCACTGACAACGACTTATTAAATTCTTGCTGAGCAAAATACATAGCACCGAGTTCGGGTGGTGCTAAGGTTTCTGAAATTTTGGCGACCACATCGGCACCGAGCCAGGCTTGTAAAGGCTCTGCAAGGCCACCGATCATCGAAAAACGCACCGGATTTAGGCTAAATAGCTTACGCGCCATGTCGCTAATATAATCTGCGCCCTCTTGTACTATCGCCGTCGCGACCGCGTCACCTTCACTGGCGCAATCGAGCACACTTCTGGCTAATGCGGCATAGCAACTTGATGATTTACCGGCTAGATTTTCGACAATGCCGAGCGCATCGGTGACGTTAAAGTAGCTCAGCAGCATATCGGTTAATCGGGTTGGTACGGCAAAGCCATCGAGTGCTAACAGCACGTGTTCCGCAGCTTTTAATCCAAGCCAAGCACCGCTGCCCTTATCACCTAATGCAAAACCATAACCGCCAATACTCAAACTGGTATCACCAACATGGGCATAACCGCAAGAGCCTGTACCCGTGATGATCACCGCGCCATCGGCACCACGGTGGGCACCAATACAAGCCGTATGCAAATCGGTAGTGACATACATGGCTGCAAAAGGATGCTGCCAGTTGATCACGTCTTGATATAACCGAGGGACATTTACGCCAGCAAGACCAAGACCCGCCACCAGCAAGTGACTATCGCTCTCGTTCATGCCCGCATCCAGCAACGCCAGGCGAGTCGATGCTTCAATGGATTCAAATGTTTGTGTGAGACCATGCAGTGGATTTGCGCGTCCAGCAACACCTGTCCCTAAAACGGTACCGTCTGCGCAGTAAATGGTGGCTCGACATTTACTGCCGCCGCCATCTACACCTATAAACAGTGGTTGATCTTTTGTCTGGACTAACCCCATGACACCCCTCTTCACCTATCAATGCAGCGCTACCGTTGCTTATTATTTGCCGTTAATACAGCGCTCAACTTTAGTTAACTCAATGTTACAGCAAAAATGACAGCGTTGTCATTTAGTTTTTTAAGTGATTTATGATCTAAAATCAAATTTAGGCAATCACTGACACAGAAAAACAAAAAGGCTGTATTTTATCTTTAAAATACAGCCAGATATAAAAACGATTTAGTTAACGATTAAACTTCGGCCTTTACGAATACCATCGGCCGCAATGGCTCGGATCTCAATTGGTGCAGTGACCGACAATCCCGCTTGATAAGCTTGCCATTGGCCATTGAGGCTACGGTATTCGAGTTTAAGGCCGGGATAGGCAATATTGGCAAACAGTTTACCGTCACGGATCTCGGCGCCGACCGTCGGTACGCGATAATCAATCCCCGCTTTATCTAGCTTGATAAACTCTTTGTGGCCCAAGGTATTCGCAAGTTGTTGCCACTCCTTTGCCTGTGCATCACGCATGGCTAAGGTAAAAGCCCCAGAGCTTTGGTTATACACAGCGCCTTGATACTGATAAGGCACTTCCCACGCAGCTTGATGCCAAGCACGCTCAGCCAGCATCAACAAACGCGGAAACACCATGTATTCAATCGTATCGTCACTGCGAATCGACTCACTCCAAACCTGCCCTTGCAAGCCAGTAAAGGGTTTGCCTTTCTCCCTTGGACCCGAGACTTTGTTACCCGCCTCATCAAATTTTATTCTGTCATCCGCTTCGAATGGCTGATTTTCAATATCGGTCCATTGCTCGGCGTTAGCGGCTAAATTATCAGGCATAAAGCTAAAGACTTTATGGCTATTGGTCGCGCGGCTCGCCCAGTAATAACCATGCTCTTTAGGATCGGCCTCATAGGGGAAGTCAAAGTACAATACCTCAGGATTAGAAAGTATGGTTTCCCAGCCGAGATTCGCCTGCTGATTGGCGCGCGAATGACCTTTGTGGGCAATCACATCCCAAATATTAGACTGCACCTTAGCGGGCATATTCTCAGGGCGAACATGGCTCATACCATCGCTCCATCCTGCTGCTTCAATGCCTTTTGCCGCTAACATAGTCGAAATTCGTTCAATAAAATAAGCGCCTAAGTCATCTATCGACTTAACGCCTTTATCGTTATTGGCGACAAATGCTAAACACTGCGGAGATTGTTTCCAAGCTCCCGCCGTTTCATCGGCACCAATGTGGTAACGCGTCAATGGTTGACCCGCGGCTTGGTGTAACTTGGCAATTTCATCAATCACTTTATCGACAAAGTGATAAGTCGATTCCATGCAGACGTTAAGCGTGTTGTCGTCGTAATATTGCACTGAAGAATAAACCGTTTTGTCGTTTTCATCGGATAACAAATATTGCTCAGCTGCAGTGGTTTTCCCTTCAGCTTGCAATTGACGAGCGCCCGCATCTAACGCTTTTACCGCTGTGTTAGCTTGATTTGCCGTTTCCTGCACAGGGACAACCTGCACTTTGCCCGTGTTTTGAAGCTCTACGTCTTCAGCCTGTAATCGACGAAAACGCGCATCCATCGCTTTAATCGCGGCGCGGCTATGACCCGGCATATCCATTGATGGGATCACTTGAATTTGACGCGCCTCGGCATATTTCACTATGTCGATATAGTCTTGTTTAGTATAGAAACCATTAACGCTCGACTCCGCAAAAGGACCACTGCCCAGTTGCGGTAACAGACAGGTATTTTCAGCAAGATCATGACAACGTTTACTACCGATGTCGGTCAGCTCAGGTAGCCCGTCGATTTCGAGTCGCCAACCTTCATCGTCAGCCATGTGTAAATGCAGTTTATTGAGCTTATAAGCCGCCATTTGGTCGAGCAAATCCAGCAACAATTGTTTGCTGTGGAAATTACGTGCCACATCAATGTGCATACCACGAAACGGATAACGTGGGCTGTCTTCAATGGTCATGGCATTCACTTTCAGCGAATTCACATCCACAAGGCTTGCTAATGATGACAAACCGTAAGAGAAGCCCGTCGCATCATTGGCAGCGATCACAATTTCAGTTGGCTGAATATCTAAGCGATAACTGCCCTCATCCCCTTTTTGGCTGGCAAATTTCACGATAATGCCACTCGCAGATTCAGCCACACCCAGGCGAGCTAAACGTGCCACCGCTGCCGCAACTTGACTCTTTTGCTCTGGGTTATCTTGCTGATATTCTAGCTTAATACCACCAGCAAGGGATACTGGTGTATCGGTTGAATGGATCTTCACCTTTTGTGGCGTTGGGATAATGGTATCCACAGCCAAGGCGGCATCTTCACTCACGCTTTGATTGTCTTTAAATAATTGCGCGGCATCGGCTGGCGCGAGTTTATCCGTTTCAGTGCGTTGATATTGGGTTTTAAAATTCGTAAACCCTTCAACATACGGACGCGTCTCTAAACCCGTTTCGGCATCTTTACCCACTTGAGTGCTGGCGATAATGACGGGTTCTAATCCTTTTGCTGCGAGGTAATAGTTTGGCATAGCGTCGGTTTCAGCCAATTGCCACGGCTCACCACGGAACGTCAATTGCTTTTTCTCGCCCTTAACAAATCCCTTAAAAGCAGCCGTTGGCGTAATACGATGCAAATCGCCTTTAACGTGCGTTATCGTCAACTCACCGCTTTCAACCGATTGCACTGGGCGCATTTGGCTTAAATAGATTTCCCAATCTTGGCTGGCTAAATCCATACCGGACACGAAATCAATTTGAGCGACAAAACAGCGACCATCGGCTTTATCTTTTAGGCACTTATCGTCTGGCACATTGGTCACAACACGGTAAGTTACGACTAACGAATCCCCGAGTTGTTGTAACTGCGCTTGAGTTAATGCGTCCTGAGCTTGCTGTGTTTGAGCCACAGCCTTATCGGCTGACGCCGCGGAAGGCGTCACAGGCGCCTCGGAACAGGCCGCTAATCCTAAAGCCAGTAAAATGGCGCTTGCTGAAAGTGTTTTTTTCATGATTATCCTTATCTAGCTCCAGAAATGGCTACAATCTGAAGGAAGTTACTAACGTCCGCAGTCTTTCCCCTTGGTGAAACAGTCGCTCGCTCGAGTGCGCTAAGTGCTCGCTATCGAGTGAGGCTGAACCTGAGACATTGGCAAGATCATTTAACGTACGAGAAATCGCTTCGGTGACGCAGGTTTGCTCCTGTGCCGCATGGGAAACTTCGATGTTCATATTACTGATATTTGAGACTAAATCAGTCACTTTAGTAAGCACTAACTTAATTTCTTCTGAGCGGTTAACGCCCTGAGTTGAGAGGGCTTGGCTCGCTTTCATCACAGTGACCGTTTCGGCCACTCGGCTCTGGACCTGCTGGATCATCTTCTGGATCTCACCAGTGGCTTGTTGAGTTCGGCTCGCCAGCGTACGCACTTCGTCGGCAACCACAGCAAAACCGCGCCCTTGTTCACCCGCCCTCGCCGCTTCAATCGCAGCATTAAGCGCCAGTAAGTTGGTCTGTTCAGCAATACTGTTGATGACTACAACGACTTCATCAATCTTTTGCGTTTCTTGCTGTAACTGTGAAACGAACAATGCCGAGCGAGCTAATTCAGATGCCAGTTTACGAGTAATGTCTAATCCCGAATCGAACTGACGCTGACTGTCATCGACCGCTTTATCGGCCTGACTCGCCGCGTCCGCGGTGCGTTTCGCATTAATGGCGACTTCATTGGCACTGGCGCTCAGCTGAGCTACAGCCGTCACTGCCGCCTCGGTTTCTTTTAATTGGGTTTGCACGCGATCATTATTGGTTTGCGACAGTGACCCCAGCGCTTTGGCATCACCCAGTAATTGCCCTGAGGTTTCGTGCACTCTGGAAATCGTGCCGTGAATTTGCTCAACAAAACCATTAAATGCCTTGGCAAGCTGACCAATCTCATCCTGACTCTCAACGGGTAATCTGTGGCATAAATCGCCGTCACCGCTGGCAATTTCTTCCATAGCACGGACCACATTCCCAAGTGGATTAATCACTAAACGTTTAAGAATAATGAAGATAACAAATAAACTGCCACCGAGAATTAACAACGCCTGCAAGAAATAACCTAAGAGTAAATCTGACAACTGAGCGCGAATAGGCAACATAGAAAACTGAATAGCCAATTGGCCCGTTGGGTTACCTTGATCAGCAAATTGAATTTCACGTTTCACTAGATACTCATCGGCCACTGTTTGAGCCTGTTGACTCTCGGCTAACACTTTACCGCGATGGTCACTCACGACAATATGATAAATTTGCGCAGATTTAAGCATCACAGATAGCACTGCACGGATCTGCTCATAGTCGTAGGTGAAGATGGGCTGCGCCATAGTGACTTGCAAATTGGCGACGGTATTTTCTTCGAACTCAGTTTCACTGGCGGCCAATTTATCGCTCGCCAACCAGTAAGATGCACCGAACAGAACGCTAACAATCATAAAAATCGCTGCCGCTAATCCAATCTGTACTTTTAAGGCTAATGTTTTCATTATTTTGCACCTTGCATACTAAAAAGATCTAACCATAATTCTGTGCGTTCTATTGGTGTTAATGGACTTAAATCAGGTGTATCAAGACGGATAATCACCCTTTGTTCAAACTTAGCCTCACGGTACAGCTGCTCAATTTTAAGCTCGCGATTAAACATCTCATCAAAAGAGCCGTCGCTTACCATACTTTCAAGCCCGGCTAAAATGGCCGCAGCAAGTTCGGGGCGCTTAGGGGAAACAAAGAAATAAGCTGGCGAGCGATATTGCAGCAGGATATGGCTATCGACCTTAAGTGCGGGATCGGGGTGATTTGCGAGTTCTTCGCCAATTTCCTGGGCGCCGAGGGCAAGATAATCGAAACGCCCGCCTTCTAACATGGGGTATAAATTGGTGTACTGATAGCTAGTGACGACGGGTAATCCATTGGCTTCTAAAATCGTGGCATCGGGCCAATAACGATTTTGCCCCGCCTTTAACTGCCTAAAATCCGCCATGGTTTTCACATTAGCAAATCGTGCCTCATCCGATTTACGGATAATCAGCAGCCGATTACCGAGTAACCCTTTAAACAATGGAATGCGCACGGGAAGCACTGTTTCTTCCAATTCTTTTGAGGTCATGCTCCAAAACACGTCGACAGTCCCAGCGAGTGCTTCTTCAACCTTGCGCTTTTGATTCATTTGAGTCGACATTTCTTGCGCTTGATAACCCGAATCCGAGCGCCGCAGTGCTTCATCAAGTAACTTTAGCAACCATTCCTGCTGTATCGCGGTGGTGATTGTTTTTGAAACCTGTGCAGACGATTTAGACACATCAGAATTTGAAGCTAAATTATTTGTGGCTGTGTCGGCAGCAAATACAGCAAAAGAGGAAAATGCCGAAAAAAACGCTAATGCTATTATAAACAGGGGGATGCAAACCGTTCTTCTTGTCATGATGAGTGCGACATGGCCAATGACACTCGACATGCCAATTGCAATGACACGCATCGCAGCCGTTAAATGAATCGCCATAAATTGCAGCCTCTTTTATTATCTGGTTTATACCAGTGAGTTTTATTTATCTATGCCGCTAACGTTCAAGTGCTGAGGTAGGCAGTTGAGTAATACCGTAAAAACATCCTAAAAAAATGGCTGGGCACTGCTTACAGTACCCAGCCCACGCTAGTTTCTGGGGAGAGACTATCAAAATATCAAAGACAAACGTATCGCCGCCCGACAGCAATACTCCTGCCAAACACATGATAAGGAGACCTCATCCTCTCATGCAGACCTTACAAACAACGCGTCACACAAGCAGATGACAGCGTTGTCATTATTAAAGTACACAAGAAAGAACAGGATTTCTACATTTTTTTGACAATTATTGTTATTTTTTATGAATAGACATAATTAATGCAAATTATTCAAATACTTAAAATGTTTATTTTATTTATTCAAGCTTATGTGACAACGCTGTCTTTCATTGATAACATAGCGATAACATGACAAAGATCACGGTAGCTATTGATGAATCCCATTAACACACTTGTGCCCAATAATACCCAGCCTGCTCCGCGCTTAAATCGGTATTACCTAAACCTCAGTTTGGTATTACTACTCTGTGGAGCTTGGTTATTTTGGGCTAACCATTTTCATTCGCTATTTGATCTTATCCAAGAATATGGACGCTTCGTTTTTCTAGGAATCACAGGAGCGATATTTGCAAACTCGACGGGAGCTGGCGGTGGAGTCATCTTTATTCCGGTATTTTCGAGCCTCAACTTTAGTGAGTCTCAAAGTGTCTCGACTTCATTTATGATCCAATGCTTTGGCATGACAGCAGGCGCGATTTCATGGTCACTGCATTATAAAAAGCACCACCGAGAAGATGATGCATGGTCTGGTTTTGTAAAAGCATCATTACTTACCGCCTTCTTTTCTGTCTTAGGTTTCTGGAGTAGCCAATTACTACAACTCAATTCGCCCTCTTCGCTACACACCAGCTTTAGCATTTTCTCGATAGTGCTTGGTATCGCCATCATTATCAGTAGCAAAAGTAGCACACAAATCACTCGCTCTATAATGCCGGTCGATTTTCTTTGGCTCGCTCTCATTGGCTATTTCGGAGGTATTATCACAGCTTGGTTATCGGTAGGCGTCGGTGAATTAGTCGTCATTTATCTCATGATAAGGGGACTATGCGCCAAAATGGCGGTCGCCACTGGCGTTGTTGTTTCTGCGATTACAGTCTGGTCGGCAAGCCCTATCCATATTTTTTCAACAAATAGCCATGCCCTCTTTGAGCTAGTGTTATTCGCAGGTCCTGGCGCCATTATCGGAGGATTACTCGCTCGTAAATTAGCGCTCTTTCTCCCAGTAAAAGTATTAAAACTCTTTTTCTCCATTTGGATCATTTTGACGGGAGTTGTTATGCTATAACATATTTCTTACTGAAAGTTATAAACACAAAAAGTTAAAACAAACAATATAAATAATAAAAAAACCAACCCAGAAAATAGTATTTAATTATTAGTTTAAATACTACTCACTCAAATAATACACTAGAATAAATCTTGATTAAGTTGCTATTTATTTAATGGTGGAAAGCCAACTTCAATAACTAAGCATGTACGTGGTAAGTGACTCTTGTGTACCGTTGTTCCATGTAAAAATCTTGCGTCATGGCACACAAGTCGTCCTGTTTTTGATTTGACAAGATATTGTTTCTCAGCAGGATATTCATAACAATGATTCCCTCGCATAATGTTGTTATCTCTATCATTAATAAAAACCAAATCGGCACTTTCATCTGGCACATCTGTATAATATATTGCGACTAGATGAGGAATCGTCCAGTCATTATTAGCATGTCTATGGGCAATTGCATCACAATTATACTCCATCCTATTCGCCCAAGTTCGGTGATACTTAAGCTTCTTTACATCACGAGTATTATGGAGCCCCAATAAAATAGCGGATTCAAATATACGTCTCAGAATCCAATCCCCTAAAGGGTTAGTTTTGAAGTTTAATAATTGTGGAATTGGATGGGTTTTATAAAGATGTGCAGTTGATAATGCCCGTCCTCCTTTCGCATCAGGAACGTTCCCTTCATTGATCACATCAAGAAGTGAAAACAGAAATTCAAGTGTATTGTATGTTTCGCTTTTACCATCAAAACTATCATATTCATCGAAATCAAACACACAAATAGCTTGTTCAAATACAGGAACTAACATTTAACATCCTCATTACTATCGACTTACTACTTAAGCGTCTTACTTTCAACAGCGCGCATTAATCCTTCCAACCATTCTCTATGATTTAAGAGTAACGTTCCAGCTCGCCCTACTAAGAGGTCATTATCAGAGAAAAGTGTCTCACAATGTTGGATTTCTTGCTGAGATAAAACTGAATGATTCGTTTTAAATTTCATTCCATATAGAACATACAAAAAATTCTTATTATCAAATAAATCAAAACGACTAAAAAAGTCAGACTGATGCGGAGGACGTAATTTGAATCTAGCTAAGCGCTGTTTTAACTCAAATGAAATAGTATCCTCTTTTTGATTCTCTAACCAAAATGATGAATCTTTCCGGTCAGAAATACAATAGTGCAACTTAATGAAGTCAACAACACGCTCCCAAACATACGTAATAACACTATTATAATATGAAGTCGAGACGCTAATATCTTCTATAGTTCGAGGAAAATGACGAGCTAACAGTTCAGCAGAAAAATCGGAAACTAATATAGATGTCGCCTCAAGAGGCTCAAGAAAGCCTTGGGCCAGTCCTAAAGCAACACAGTTTTTATGCCAGAACTCCTTCCTATAACCAATCTCCATCGGAATTTTCCGCGGCTTGAATTGAGCTTTATCGACTTGTAAGTAATCGGCATATAACGTTAAAGCCTCCTCATCACTCATGTGCCGACTTGAGTAAACAAAGCCAGTTCCGCGACGCGTAGTGAGTGGAATATCCCATATCCAACCAGCCTTATGGGCAGTTGCAGTTGTATAGGGATTGATATTTTCTTTATCATTCAGAGGCACTTGCTGCACCAAAACAGTATCCGTCAGTAACTCGCTTGATTTACTTTCAAAAGGAACTTTCAGTGCTTTATCAATTAGGATTGAAGAAAAACCACTACAATCCACATAAAAATCAAAAGCTAACGATGAATTATCAGCAGTGATTAAATGTGAAATCAGTCCAGCTTGATCCTGTTCAACTCCTACAATGGTGGCAAATTGATGCTTAACATTAAACTTTTTTTGTGCGTTCTTTGCCAATAACCCAGCAAACTTTAATGCATTAAAATGATAGGCGTAAGATAAGGCCCCATCATAGTCTCCCGAGCCTTTACGCTTAGGGGATAAACCTAAGTCACAAATCCTTGCCTGAATGCCAACATCATCAAATGGACGTTGACTCGCGTGAGAAACCCAGTAACTTGAGACATCAATACCTGCAGGGTAAGGGGCATCGAAAGCATGATAGTAATGGTTGTCTCCATGCTCGTTTTTATCGAGCCAATTAACAAACTTGATCCCTTGCTTAAAAGTCGCATCGCAAGTCAGCAATAGCTCTGCTTCGGAAATGCCAAACCGCTTCAATCCCTTCGCTAGATATGGAACACTTCCTTCACCTACACCGATTGTTGGCACATCTAACGACTCAATCAAAGTAATCTCTATTTCAGGATCATGGCACAACTCTGCCCCAAGGTGATTTGCAGCTAACCATCCAGCTGTTCCGCCCCCTATAACTGCAATGCGTTTGATTTTCATAGTGTTTATTAACCTATAAAAAAGCCCAGTCAAGACTGGGCTTTTGAGTTAAAACAAAGTGTTAGAAAACAAAGCTAGCACCTAGTTTATATGTAGTTTCGCCTTTAAATGACCAAGCAGGGAAATCATCTTGAAGCGCAGGCTTAACTTCAGTACCTACGCCAGCAGCACCATATTGAACGTCATCTTCAGCTGTTAAATTAACAATTTCAAGACGTAATGCAATAGCTTCTGTTACATTCCATCCTAAAGTCACATCGAGTGTACCAAAGGCATCATGCATACGGTTGCCGTAATACTTACCATATTCACGAACCATGTATTCAGAACGCCAGTTATAAGCGGCACGTGCTGAGAAATCATCATTCTCCCAGTAGCCGACTAAGTTAGCACTATGCTTTGATGACTCAGTAAACATACCTATGTTGTCAGTATAAACTTCTGAAGGTGCACTACCATCAGCATATGTATAGTTCGCATTAACACCGAAACCGTTATCAAATGCATGGTTTAGCTGCAGTTCAATACCATCGATCTCACCACCACCAGCATTTTCATATGTATTAACGGTCCAACTATCAGCTGGCACCTCTAAATCTTTATTTATGATACCAATTGATTGATTAAACTCTGACGAAGCGACAATAAAATTACTTATGTCTTTTATAAAGTATGTAGCAGAAACAAGATTGCCATCACCATAGTAATATTCAAGACTCAAATCAGCCTGTGAGGACTTCATCGGTTTTAGGCCTGGAGTTCCTTTCGTTAAGGCTTCATTCCCTTTACGATCATCAGGGAATCCAGTTAAAGTTGCTAGGAATAAATTATCGTAGTTAGGACGAGTGATCGCTTGTCCTGCGGACATACGTAAGATCAAATCCTGCGCTAAATCGAATGAAATGTTAAAGCTCGGTAAGACATCACTATAGCTGTCTTTAACGCTATGAAGCTCTTCACTCCAACCTTGGTTAACAGCTAAAATATCCGCTGGTGAGTTATCAATAACATGGCCGCTCGAAGTGACATCAGTTTGGATATAACGTAAACCAAAGTTACCTCGGAAACCTTCACCATCAAACGAGAACATACCATACATAGATAGGTTATCTTCTTCGATTAAACCATAGGCTGAGCGGCTGTAGGCAAATTGATCAACCAGAGACTCTGTGGCATTAATCATAGCGTCTAGATCAGCTTTAGGAATCGTCCAACCGTCATAACCTAACTTCATTGTGCCACTGTAAAGGTCTGAAGTTTTAAATTCATTTGTTTTGGTTGGATCATAGATGGCGCGGTATTCGCTTTTCTCAAACTCATGTTGTGTGTAACGAACACCTGTTTCGAACTTATTGATAACACCTAGGTCAAGGTCAAAGTCAACATCTAACTGAAAATAAGTTTCTTCGTCAGAGTTAGGTCCTTTAATCCCCGTCCAAGTTGATGTACTCACAGTTGTATCTAATTGGTCTTGGGTAAAGCCCATATCACGACCATTGATATCGACCTGTTTGCCTGTAGCATCAACAGTACCCGCCCACTTAACTTGGCCAAACTTATCACCCCACCAACCATAACCAAAGTTAGCACTCATTTGAGTACCACCTTCAGCTTTTGTCCTTCCTGCAACACCTGAAATTGCGAAACCATCACCTTTATAGTCAGCGTTCAACTCAAAAGTATCAGATGTCATTTCACCTTTACGTGCCCAATTCTGGAAAAACACATCTGATGGCGCATTTTCAGGAGTGACACTTAACGTACAAACACCCGCAGCATTAAATTGTTTACATGCCGATGGATTAGTTGTATTACCAGGTCCAGCGGTGCCATCTTTAGGTGCGCCAGCCCAGTTTGTATCGGTTTCAATATACATGTTAGCGCCAATACTATCTGCACCGAGTTTCAGTGATAGTATGTGCGCACCTAATTCTAAATTATCCGTTGGTCGGAATTGTAATGTTGCATCTAGCGCAGTGCGCTCTTGCTGCTGCAAGAAACTAGATGGCTGAACAGAAGAACGTCCACCCCAATCTAAATCCGCTTCAGTACCAGTCCGTAAATACTCACGGTCAATATATGAACCCGCAACTAAAACACCAAATGTCTCATCATCATTTTTCCAGCTATACAAACCAGATAATTCAGGTGCTATATCTTCATTTACAGTTCCATATTCACCCTTTGCAGAAACAAATACAGAATTAGCATCCATATCAAGAGGCTTACGGGTTTTAACGATAACTGTACCACCAATACCACCTTCTACAAGGTTGGCTTGAGTCGACTTATACACCTCCATACCACCAATTAGCTCAGAAGGCAGCATAGAATAGTTAAATGAACGGTCGACGTTCATTTGATCGTACCAACCAGTAGACGCTACGTTCTGGCCATTTAAGGTGGTCAGAGTCATTAAAGGATCTGTACCACGGATAGAAACTGAACTACCTTGCCCAAATGTACGACCCACAGTTACGCCTGGGACACGACCGAGAGCTTGGCCGACATCAGAATCAGGAAATTTACCAATATCTTCCGCAGTAACAGCATCCACTACTGCGTTAGAAAATCGTTTTTCATTGATATTGGCTTTATTTGAAGCGCGAATACCGCGAACTTCAATTTTTTCAATATTTTCAGGTGCTGCGGTGGTTGCAGCAACAGCGCTGATGGATACAGCACTGCCAAGTAGGATAGCAATATTTGTTGCTAGTACAGTTTTCTTAAAGGTTGATGGTCGCATCTCGTTTCCCTTCCATAACTTTATTATCGTTTTAGTATTCATAACCATTCCCCGCAGAATGACAACGCTGTCATGTCTATTGCAAACATTACACAATAATTAACAGCCTTGCCACAACAAAATAACGATGGAAGCAAAAAAATGTCATAAAGCAGAATTTTGAATCAGTAGTTTTATTAAAAACCATTATAAAACATGAGCTTTAATATTATGACGTAAATTTACAACTCCCAGCATAATTGTAACAATGATAAATTAACGCCAATTTGTAACAATTCAGGATTGCTAAGCACATCAAAAGCTCGCACTATAAGATGTATAAGTCAGAAAAAACTGATAAAAAATGTAAGCCTGTAAATTGCAGGTAAAGAATTTACGTTCATAGAACAGTTAACCCCTCGCGACCTTAGACAAAGAGTTTTTACATCAATGAAAGTCACTATCAACGACGTAGCTAAATATGCTGGAGTGTCTATCAAGACAGTATCCCGTGTAACCAATAACGAACCTTCAGTGAAGCAGGCCACCGTTGACAAAGTGAACGAGGCGATAAAAGCACTTAACTACCAACCTAATTTAGCAGCAAGAAATCTAGCAGGAACTAAATCCTATGCTATTGGTTTTATTTACGATAATCCAAACGCTTACTATATTATTGATATGCAAAATGGGATCTTGTCAGCCTGTAAAGACAAGGGCTATGAACTTGTCATCCACCCTTGCAATGCCAAATCAGAGACCATATGTGATGAGCTTACAGCACTAGTCAAATATTCTAGGCTCGCAGGATTAGTACTAACACCTCCCTTGTCAGAAGATCCTAAAGTACTCAAAGCACTCACTGAAATTGATGCTAACTATGTGCGCATTATTGCGGGAGAAAAGGACAACGATCAGAATGGGTTGACTATTTTAGTCAACGATAAATTCGGTGCAGTTCAAATCACCCAGCATCTAATTGATTTAGGCCACAAGCATATCGCTTTTTTAAGCGGAGATTTACACCATGAATCCACCAAAGAGCGATTACTTGGTTTTAAACAGGCATTAACAATAAATAACCTAAAGCTGAATGAAAACTACATAATTGAAGGGAAGTACTCATTTGAGTCCGGTGTTGATGGTGCTAACAAGCTCATCAAACTAAAAAATCGCCCGACGGCGATTGTTGCTTGTAACGATGAAATTGCCGCTGGTGCACTTTTTGCGGCTCGTTTAGCGGGTTTAGACATACCCGTTGATTTATCAATTGTCGGTTTCGAAGATAGCCCATTCTCACGTCAAACCTGGCCTAAACTTACCACAGTACATCAGCCAAACGCAGAAATAGCTCAGGTTGCTACTGAATTATTAATAGCAAAACGTCGCGAGCAAGATGCCATATATTCTAGAACCTTTACTCCTGAACCTATCATTCGTGACTCGTCGGCAATTCCTAAACAATAAAAAAAGAGAGCATATATGCTCTCTTTCTATCTCCTAAATCACATAGAAATCAATGTAATTTGAGCTTCGGACGCTGCCACTTCAATAACTTTTGTGCCACTCGATACACAATTGCCGAAAACCAACCATAAAGGCTGGCTAAATGCCTCTGATACAAAGAGATATACATCAATCTTGCTATATGGCCTTCAACAAAGAAAGTGCCAGAACGTAGGTTCCCCATTAAATTGCCTACCGCAGAGAAGCGGCTTAAAGACACTAATGAGCCGTAATCTTTATAAATAAATGCCTTTTCAGGCTTACCTTGTAATCGATTAACGATATTATCAAACAAGGTATCAGCCATCTGAGCTGCTGCTTGCGCCCTTGGTGGAACAGGCTGGCCAGAACTTTGGATCAATAGAGCACAATCGCCAAGGGCGTAGATATCCTGATGACCTTTAACTCGCATACAATCATCAACTTCTACCTGATTTCGCGGAGTAATGGGCAGTTTTGCAAAATGCTGAAATGCTTTTGGCCCTTTTACACCGGCAGCCCATACTTTTAAGCCTGCTTTAATCACATCGCCATCTTGGGTAATGAAACCATCACGAGTCACTTCTTTAACTTGAACACCGATATGTAAACGTATACCAATCTGATCAAGAACAGCTTGAGCCCTAGCGCTTACACGCTCTGGTAATTGTGGAAGAATTTTGGGTGACGCTTCAATCAAATGCACATCAAGATGATGCTTAGCGATATTCAGATAGCCGTACTCTTTAACAGACTCTATGACATGATGAAGCTCTGCTGCCAATTCAACCCCTGTCGCACCCGCACCGACAATACCAATGCTGACTCTTTCTTGCGTTTCATTTAATTGGAGTAAAGCGTCGAGTAATTTATGATGAAATAAATTGGCATTTTCAAGGCTGTCTAAGAAAATACAATGCTCATCTGCACCTAATGTATTGAAGCTATTAGAAACTCCACCCAATGCAAGCACTAAAAAATCGTAATTGATTTGTCGCTGCTCTAGGAGCAACTCACCTTCATCATTATAGACTGCGGCTAACTGAATCGATTTAGCATCCGGCTCACACTGCTCTATCTCACCACGAATATAGCGATAACCGTTTTTAAGTCCATGATCGCGATAGAGCAAACCTTCAATAGATTGATCTATCACACCAACAGCGACTTCGTGTAATTTAGGCTTCCATATATGAATAGGACTTTTATCAATTAAGCACACATCGACGACATCACTACCGCCCCATTTACGGCCCAACTTCGATGCAAGCGCTAAACCAGCAGCACCACCACCCACGATCACTATTCTTTTTGTAGCCAAAATGACAACCTCATAAAACTCATTTGCGAGGCTAAGTTATACCATGTTACAGATAAGAGATAACTACATTAGTTGAGTAAAACAGGCGATTTTCCATTAAAGATATTTCAGAAACCCAGCAGTACTATTTAGTTTTTCCATATGCTTAGGCAACAAAAAAGGGCCACTAGGCCCTTTAGAATCGTTCGTAAGCAGTTTATACCGCTTCTTCGTTTTCTTCACCCGTTCGAATACGGATAACACGTTCAACATCTGTGACAAAAATTTTGCCATCACCAATTTTGCCAGTACGGGCCGTTTCAACAATGACATCAATTGCTTGGTCGAGCAGATCGTCTTGGATCACTAACTCTATTTTTACTTTTGGCAGAAAATCCACCATATACTCTGCACCACGATACAGCTCTGTATGCCCTTTCTGACGACCAAAACCCTTAACCTCCAGTACCGTCATCCCAGTTATACCAATTTCTGCAAGTGATTCGCGCACATCATCTAACTTAAATGGCTTAATAATGGCTTCAACTTTTTTCATTAAAAATTCCTCATCCCTTGCAATAACATAAACAAACAGAATAACACTAGCTTACACGGGGTTACGTTAATATTGAAGTGAATGTAGTGCTTTACTCATAAAACACAGTTTCTATAAAATCGCTTTTAGCACATAAAAGTCTAAAAAAAGTACTATGAATATTGCCTCAGATTTTATACTTACATTCTAGCCAGCACTAACTCGCTCGCGGGATGCAAGCGTAAAATAACAAGGATCTGTTATGAACTTCCATCGAAAAGGCTTTAGCCTAATAGAACTTATGACTTCACTTTCCATCTTAACGATCTTACTTACAGGCGGAATACCATCCTTAACTGATTTTTATACTCAATATAGAGCTGATAGCAGCATACGCATCATCCAACAAACGCTGCAATTTGCACGCAACCAAGCAATTACCCTTAACAGAACAGTGACAGCATGTGCTGTTATCGATGAAAAATGCGTACAAAATTGGCAAGTTGGACTAACAGTATTCATTGACACTAACAGTAATAACCAACTAGATGACAGCGATAAAATACTCTATAAGATAAATGCTTTTGATTCAAAAGACACAGTTAAATACAATCGTACGGCAATCCGGTTTCAGCCTGACGGGCTGGCATCTGGTACAAATGGAACACTCAAATATTGTCCCTCATCAGCCACAAGCCCGTATTCACGAGCAGTCGTTATTAATCAAGCAGGTAGAGTTCGCTTTTCAACCGATGACAATATAAATTGCACTTAACCTTATCAGTGTTAAGATAATGAGCAAAATTTATACGTTTAGAAAAGCCACAAAAATATCATGATAAGGAAGCTTTTTTATATCAAAAACATAAGATCAAAAAAGCACTACTTCGATACTGATATCAGCAGCATTCTCGCTTATACTCTATTGTAAATAAGTGAGGATAGTCCCATGCAAAAAAAAATGGCAGGTTTTACCTTAATTGAGTTAATGGTCACAATTGCTGTCGCAGCAATTTTATTAACCATTGGAATACCGTCATTGGTCTCTCTCTACGAAGGTATGCGGGTAAATAATAATATTACAAAAATCCATGACATTATGGCCTTTGCTCGCAATCAGGCGGTGAGCTATGGGACCACCGTCAATGTTTGCCCTTTTGCGACTGCAACCTCCTGTGGAACTGGCAAAGACTGGAGTAAAGGAGTTAGAGTCTATATAGCTACTGGAAACAAAGAACTACGGGTAATTGATGGCTTTCATACTAATGATAAAGTTAAAGGCCCTGCCGATTCACTCACCTTTTCACCCGATGGTCTTTCTTCTGGAGGGATATTTAATTATTGCCCAGAAGGAAAAGCGGCCGAGTCAAAGGGCGTTATAGTCAATGTTGGAGGTGTAATTTCATACGGCGCTAATGGTGATAGCTGTGTTATTAATTAACTAAATACATCTAAAATCCGTATTTAACATCATAACAACGCTCAAACCCCAAGAGCACTTAAAAACTATATCATTCTGTGAACTTATCTTAGAAATAGTCAAAAAACCTTTAAAAAGGTTTTTTATTAAAGCTTCACGAATGATACTTATCTAAGTGTAATCTTATCTAGTTGCTTACTCTCGTCACTGGTAAACTCTTGGCTTAGAGAAACACATTCAACGACATCTTTTATAAAATACTTTTTACCATCTGATGCGGTTAGCTGCTTGCCTGGTAAACTGGCTATATTCAGGTTAACGTCTTTTACCTTCCAACGATAAAAAACCACTTTATCCCCTTTAGATGCCGTAATGTGACATTTATAGTCCTGTGCTGGCTCACTCGTAGCTGCAACGGACACACAAGAAAAAATACCTAACACTAAAACAATAAGAGTTCTGCTCATTTCCAACACTCCGCTGACGGGCCTTTTACACCCGTAGATGTCATAGTAATAGTTGCACAGGTGGTATCTCGGCTCGCTTGACTGCCTTTAGCCGTCGCCGTGATGGTATAGGCGTTTGTACCAGCAGATCCAACGCTATAGTGCCCGTTTTCCGTTACAAAAGGATTGGCTGCCAATCCCAGCTTGGTCATATCAGTAGCAAAATTCCGATTATCAAGGTAATACTGTTCTTGCAAATTTGCGACCCGCATTACTGCTGCCACGCCTTCTGAACGAGCACTTTTTGTGATGTAGTCAATGTACGAAGGGTAAGCAATACCAGCTAATATTGCTACGATTGCTACCGTTATCATTAACTCAATCAAGGTAAAACCTTTCACCATTTTTTTCATCTAATCTCACTCATTAATATGGTAATAAATTTTATTGGTATTCAAGCCACCACCCAACCCGATAGTGCCGGTACATTCACCATTTTGACACTCGCCTTTACCCACGCCAATGATATAGGCATCGGCAGGTTTGCCGTCTTCAGGTTTGGGAATGACGATTTGAGGAGTGTCTGGTACCCGCTCACCTACCTCATAATAAACTTGGCTGTATGAACGAGTTCCTTTATGCAAGTCGAACACATACAGTCGTCCTTGGCCAGAAAAACCACACACTCCGGCATCTAAATCTACAGCTTGGTTTGTGGGGGGCACAAATGAGGTAAAATGTACTTTACCTTTAAAAATTAATGAGGCGGATAAACTCTTTTCCCCTGCTGCGGGAAAACTGTAATACCACCCTTTGAGTTTTCCAAATGCAATATCAGCTGCATTGCCACTCGGTGCAGAGGTGGTGACATCATACAAATCCGTCGACGTTAAGGTAGCAGGCTTAATCACAAAATTTTGCGTGACAACATTACGATCTTGGAAAACATAAAACTTATCTTTAATACTTAATCCAAGCGGATTATCCCGATTACCTGAGCCAATAGTCACTGCATCATAAGGAATTTTCTGATAGCTCAGCGTTGTACCATCAGAATGCACATTATTAAATTCAGTTTGAGCCACTACTGGGCCAGCAAAAAACATACGATTGTCAGGTGCTGCGCCTGCTATTGCAGCAAACTTAAATACAGTCCACTTTGTATTATCCGTACCAGCTAAATCCATTCGCCAAACATTGCCAGTTATATCACTGGCATAAATTCTATCCGTATAACCATCATTATCACTGTCTAAGACGGCAACTCTTGTCGCTATACTTCCCATATCTGCATCGGCAAATTTTGCAATAAAAGCCCCAGTATTAGCATTTACAATATAGATGGCTTGCCCTGTGCCTTGGGCAGATGCCATACCACCACCAAAAACTAACACGGGGTCAGTTATTCCATTTAAAGTAGTGACTACAGGCTCAGACCAAGTCTCACCCAAATCTTCAAATCCAGTTGTATCGGAATTAATTAACCATTTAAAGGATGGTGAGTCTGGCTTTGAAATATCTAAGGCATAGTAAGAAGCGCCACCACTACGCATACCTAAAAACACCCAAGCGATATCAATCTCACCATCAGATTCACCTCCAGATTTCGTTTTCGTATAGGCGACGGGTGATAAATCCATACCATAAACTGAATGCACTCCAGTAGCAGGATTATCTCTCAATTTTGGAATATTTCCCAAAAGTTCATTGGGAATAAATGCCCAAGATTCAGAAACTGAGCCGATAGAATAATCAGAACTGCCAGAATCAGAGTCTTTGAACATATGCACTAAACCTTGATTAGTACCAACAAGGATCCTTACATCAAGATTTTCGCTTACTAGTTTGCCACCATCATACACTGGCTTACTTCCAAAATTAATCGCTAAGGGTTTTGAATGCAGCGGATCCCCCATAATATCTTCACGTGCATCAGAGGTACTTTCATCATTGTTTTCATCATCGACATCAACGCCATATAACCAATCCAAATCTGCCTGTGAATAATTAGAAACAAAAGAAGATGAGGTAATACTGATTAAACTTGCTCCACTATTGGTATAAATTTTGCGGTCATTAAGTTGAGTCTGTAATATAGGTAAGACTCCACCGGTAAGCACTTTATTACCATCATTAGAATTAGAGCAAGTATTCCAATAAGTACAAGTATCAATTGAAATATTGCCATTCGTATCAATGGCATTAGCACTTCCACCAGGCCCCACGATTTCACCAGCAGAGTTAACCTTTAATTTTTTGAGGTTACCACTCCAACGAGGTCCATTACCAGGTAAAAACATGGCGTAATAAGCTGAATTATAGGTTTGTGTTTTATCAAAGTTATTACTGGCAATACTGGGCGAGGTGAATGATGAATCAATCGTCAAAATCGATTTTAGGGCGTCATCTAATGCCGACACTAAATCTAGGCCATTTTTAGCGACATAATAGCCCTTAGACACACCATTACTATTGCGAGGATTACCGCCTCTATAAGCGGTTTCTTCCAACAAATCTGCCGCCGCATCAGCACCATCGGAAAACCCGATAGTAAACACTCGTAGATTTTGTTTATTATCAACACCTAAAGAATCTTTGTTTCCAATGACAATATCATTATTATACATATAGGCTGCTAAAGCTGGCATGTAACTGGTGTCGTTTTCATTCTTTGAGTCTTTAAAATTAAAAATACTATAATCAGCTTCTTTGTTAGCCGCACTTGCAGTTAATCCAGAAATCAATTTATCAGCAGATTTATCAACCGTTGGTGCGCCATCGGTTATATATATCACATAAGCGGTATCGGGACACTTTTTAAATGGTGTGGTGTAGCTACCACTCATCAAAATACCAGGCGGCTTATTTGCGGTATAATTAAGCGTATTATTTTTAGTATCTTTATTACCAAACGTGACGGGACCACCACTGAAATATTGGTAAGCCTCATATAAGGTTTCACACAATGGAGTATTAGTTTGTGCTGGCATACCATTAATTAAATTTGTAAGACTTGCTTTATTGGCATCATTCATCAGAGCTAAGTCATACACCACTCGGCCGCCATCGGAATCCCCCTCTTTAGGGTAATTCAGGTTAAATACAGCGAGTCCAGCATCAATTGGTACGGCCAACCCATCCAAGGCAGATATTAACGCCGATTTAGCAACATCAAGGCGTGTTCCTGTTCCACCACTTATTTGCCCGTCTGGAGTTTTCGCCCATTGGTACCAAGCTAAATAATGAGCAGTATAAAGAGTTACAGGTGTTCCACTAGCGAATTTTTTTGTCGCCTTTGAATTATCACTTGTATACATCGTACTATTATCAATAGGATAACCCACAGTTCCATTACCAGGATTAGCTGGGTCTTTATTTAAAATATCTTCTAAACAATCAACATATGGCTTTTTATTAAACCCATTATTATTAGCCAAATTAACCCAAGATTTTGTTTTAAACTCTCCTACATAACCAGTATAACGGCCTTTGGTGGATAACAATTTTTCAGCTGTATTACAATTATTGTTTTGCTTATTGAATCGACGAGACTCGTTTGCTTCATCAGGAATTGGCATATTATTGGTATTATCAATACCACCTGAATTCCAATATATTGCCTGCTCATTTATATATTTATAATAACCTTTGTCATTTATATACTTTTCGAGTCCAGCAGGGTAACTACATTTAAGCGCCTTTTCATCAGCTTCTGAGCAATAAGAGGTTACCGCATTTTCCTCCACTGTTGACATACTGCCAGAATTATCAAAAATAAATAACACCTGCGGACGCTTACCAGTGCGCACCGTTGAATCCACTAAATAAAGTTCAGTATCATCGGCAAAGGTAACGCCTGCCGTGCAGGTTACTAGGGTTAACATTCCTATGAGCCATTTGTTTAGCATGATATTCATTCCTATTAAGGCAACACTTGCTGTTCGACACCCGCAACGACCGTTAATTGGCCCAAATTATCTCGGCCAAATGTTGTTGTGCTGCTAATTTCTACACGACGACAATTCACCAAATTTGCGCCTGTTGCATTTGCTGTGCGTTGACAACTGACATTTTTAGGCTGAACAACTAAATTACCTGTACCATCATCAACAAAAGGTAGAGGAGTCACCACTTGCACCACTTGCCACGGTTCATCGGGATTCGGATCCAAATAATGATTATCAGGGTCTATATCAGACAAATTAGCAAAGTAAGATTGGGGCTTCTCCAATAACAATGCTGCAACCCCCCCGTCAGCTAACGCTTTAGCTTCTAAGCGCTCAGAGCCAGCACCAGACATGCGTAATGATTGAGTTGAGTTTACTGCCAATGCAAC
The DNA here is from genome assembly GCF_025654295.1 of Shewanella sp. SM23. Taxonomy (NCBI): domain Bacteria; kingdom Pseudomonadati; phylum Pseudomonadota; class Gammaproteobacteria; order Alteromonadales; family Shewanellaceae; genus Shewanella; species Shewanella sp. SM23. The sequence goes on along the minus strand of NZ_JAKKRM010000018.1, from coordinate 44,343 downwards.
ACCAATGACAGTCATGATGATCAGAACAATTAATGCGAAAAACAGCACTACCCCTTTTTGCCTTTTCATCAATAACTCCGATTAGCTACGTATTAACACAGGGTTTTCGAGAACAATAGTCACTGACATCACCTTGCGTCGATAATGATCGTTAAAAGGCCCAAGTTCAGTCCCATTAGCATTATTTTTATCACCCAACTGATATGTGGCCTCATTTATATAGCTTTTATCTTCTTGAGTAGTTCTAATTAATACAAACGCTTTTATCGCTACTAAACGTTGGAATCCTTCGTTATCCCACATCAATGATGTAACATCTTCTGCTGGCATGAAACTATCAGGAGTGCTATCCCCATCATTATCAAACCCATATAAAAATCGAATATTTTCTATGCCTTCAACCAATTGCTCATCGTTACTCATACCAGTGCTGGTTAAAGTTTTACGCCGCAAAATAGGTATTCCACTTGCGTCATCTGCAATGAAGTACACATGGTGCTGATACTCCCAAATCCTAGAGTTTTCTATCGTTGCGGCAGGGTTCTCACCAACAAAAAATGCCACTTGTGATGAATTGGATGCGGCATAAATTGCATTGTTATCGCCCTTTAATACACTTGGACCTAGGAAACGTTTTAACTGTAAAACATCAGTATTAGCTTTCACATCATCATAATCCAAACAACTGAGATACTCACTCGTGGCAGTGTTTCCATACCCCCAAAGCCGTCTAAAATGTGCAGGTTTATTATCAGGTAAAGTTGCATTATTTAAGCCAGCTCCAACACAATCAGAAGTTAAGGCAGCAACCTCAACATTTGTATTTGTTCCAACAATAAAATCTGTACCTGTAATGTCCCCCATAAAACCTAATTGACTAATATCACGTTCTATTATGGCTAATGCGATACGCCCATTTTCCTGTAACTGATTAAATTGACTGGTTGTGGTGACATTTGATGAAGACATACTAAACATAGTAAAAACACCGGCAGTCAAAAAAAGTCCGATAACCATTGCGACCATCAACTCTACAAGTGACATGCCTGACTGCAGTTTCTTCTTTGCTATAACAAAAATTGCTATTTTCATTTATATAATCATCGTTTTAATGGAAAATATTCGGCGATTTTCCTTATCTGCACCACATTTAGCGGAAGTATCCACAACTTTCGAACTATCAATTGCTGTTTTACGTATTCCACGCCATACAATCACCACTAAAACATCATTATTAGTGATTTGAATACATCCAGAGGGAGAATCAAGGCCGCCAACATTTTGAGTACCTACAATTTCATCTTCACCAGAAAAGGTTGATCGCCACTCATATAAATCCCAAGCAACCAATTGAGTGGGGGAGCATAGAGTTCCTCCATCACACGCAGGTGATGCAGGTGTAATAGCTGATTTAGAACCGCTATAATGACCTTTGTAACTAGTGAGCTGTGTTCTATTCAGCTTCATTCGATTAATTATGTCGTTTGCATAATAGGAGGCTTGAGTTTGCTGAAAGGATTCAAAGCTGCCACGCTTTGCAACAATATGCAGATTAAAAATACCAATTAAGCCAATGACTAAGATCACTAACGCAACAAGCACTTCAATTAATGAGAAGCCCCGTTGAAATTCCCTTTGTGTCAACCTTTCGATTTTAGTCATATTTTTGACAAGCTTTTCAGCTATTTACCTTTAAAAATCTTAGTATTACGATAAAAAATACCAACAGTTAATAATAGATGAGTAAAATGTAAGTAGCCAGTAACATTAGCACATAAGCATTGACATCATTATGCTTTGAATGAATTTGAGACAATAAAAAAGAGGCTTATAGCCTCTTTTTTATTGTCGATTAAACAGTACACAGATTTAACGTAATTCGGCTGGCACAGCAAAAACAGTGTCTTCTTTACGCCCTTCAACTTCAGTCACAACACTAGGGGCAAGTTTAGCGATTGCTTGAACCACTTGTTGGACTAAGACCTCGGGGGCTGAAGCTCCTGCGGTGACGGCTACACGTGTAACATTATCAAACCAACTAGACTCAACATCATCTGCAGTATCCACCAGATAAGACAGGGTTCCTGTTTTCAATGCTAGCTCGCGTAAACGATTAGAGTTAGAGCTGTTTTTTGAGCCAACAACAATCAACAAATCAACGTCTGCAGATAAATTGCGTACCGCATCTTGACGATTCTGCGTTGCATAACAAATATCGTCTTTTCGCGGACCTTCTATAGAGGGAAACCTTTTTTGTAACGCAACAATAATGTCCAAAGTATCATCTACAGACAAAGTAGTTTGTGTCACGAAGCAGAGATTATTAGGATCGCGAACTTCCAAGGCTTCAACATCTGCAGGCGATTCAATCAGATAAACGCCACCATTAGGATTATCGTATTGCCCCATAGTACCCTCGACTTCAGGGTGCCCTTCATGGCCAATCAGGATGCACTCAATACCTTTGCGGCTGGCACGCGTCACCTGAAGATGTACTTTAGTCACTAAAGGACACGTCGCATCAAAGACTCTCAGCCCTCGCGCCTTAGCCTCTTGTCTCACCGCTTGAGATACACCATGGGCACTGAAGATAACAATGTTGTTATCCGGCACTTGATCTAACTCTTCGACAAAAACCGCACCGCGATCCTTCAGATTCTGCACGACATAGCGGTTATGTACGACTTCATGGCGAACATAGATAGGCGGCGAAAATAATTCCAACGCCCGTTCAACAATACTGATAGCACGATCAACACCCGCACAAAAACCGCGCGGGTTAGCGAGCATAATATTTAAACTTGGGCTAGTAGGATCGAGTTTCATCTTAAAATACCTTTACTACGTCCAGTTCAAAAGTGATCTTGTGTCCTGCCAGAGGATGATTAAGATCGACTGTGATGGAATCACCCGCAACATCACGGACAATACCTGGGATCTCACTACCACCAGGGCCAGCAAAACTCACAATCACGCCAGCCTCTAAACTCATGTCAGCCGGAAAACGGCTTCGATCTAGATAATGGATAGCATCAGGATTGGATTCGCCAAAGGCATCAATCGCTTCAAGCGTGAAACTGTGCTTATCACCTTCAGCAAGCGTCACCAGCTGCGCCTCAAATGCAGGACTTAAAGTACCATCACCCACATTTAATCGAGCCGGTTTACCCGAAGCTTTAGTGCTATCGGCAGTTGAGCCATCAGCAAGCACAATGTTCATGTGGCATAATAATGAACGTGTCACAGTCACTTTTTAACCCCTTCAGCGCTATCAGCTTCAGACTTATCGCTTACAAATGCATCCCAAATAATCAGCACTGCACCGACGCAAATGGCAGCGTCGGCAATATTGAATGCTGGATAATGGCTCTTATTCCAGAAGAAATCGATAAAATCAACCACGAAACCATGCATCAATCGATCGACTAAATTACCTAAAGCACCACCAATCACTAAGGTGTAAGCTAGATTCAGTTTCCACAAAGAAGACGATTGCTTACGCAACCACACAGTCAATAACGTACTGAATCCAATCGCAACAATCGTAAACAGCCAGCGCTGCCAACCTCCGGCTTCACTTAAAAAACTAAAAGCTGCACCATAGTTACGTACATAAGTGAAATTAAAGAAAGGTAATAATTTCACTGATTCATACAAATCAAAATTGGCTAAGACCCATTGCTTAGATAGCTGATCGGCTAAAAACACCAATACAGCTACCCAATACCAACGTAAGCCACTGTCTTTCCAAGTTAATGGCATACAGATCCTTTACGCAAACTGACGAACTTCGCCGTCACCTTCAATATTGGTTACGCAGCGAATACAAAGTGTTGGGTGAGCCTCAATAGTGCCAACCTCTTCTCTGTGGTGCCAACAACGCTCACACTTCTCGGCAGTGCTTGAAGCAACTACTAATTTCAGTGATGCCAACTCAGTCTCAACCGCTTCCAATGTCGCATCGGCTAAAGGCAATACTTTGGCTTCAGAGGTCAACAACACAAATCTCAGCTCATCGCCGATATGGGTTAATTGCTCAGTCAAGGTAGCATCCGCAAACAAGGTCACTTCAGCTTCTAATGAGCCACCGATACGTTTGTCACGACGAGCTTGTTCAATCACTTTATTGACTTCATTACGCACGGTTAGTAACTGCTGCCAATAGTCATCGCTTAAATCAGTCGCTAAGGTGACTGATTTCAAGCCTTGATACCATTCTTGGGTAAAGACATAAGCATCACGCTCGCCAGGCAGTAATTGCCATACTTCGTCAGCAGTGAAGCTCAGAATTGGCGCAATCCAACGCACCATGGCCTCAGAGATCAGATACAGCGCCGATTGACAACTACGGCGCGCATGGCCTTCTTGCTTAGCCGTATATTGGCGATCTTTGATGATGTCCAGATAGAAACTGCCTAACTCAACCGAGCAGAACTGCATCAGTTTTTGAGTCACTATATGGAAGTTATATTGATCATAGGCTTCGATGATTTCCTGTTGTAGCGCAGCGGCACGGCGAACAACCCAACGATCTAACGCCACCATATCTTCAACGGCCACTAAATCCTTAGCGGGCTCGAAACCGTTTAAGTTGGCTAATAAGAAACGCGCAGTGTTGCGAATACGACGATAGGCATCGGCGCTGCGATTTAAGATTTCGTCTGAAACCGTCATCTCACCGCTGTAATCAGTTGCCGCAACCCATAAACGCAGAATATCGGCGCCTAATTTGTTGGTTACCGTTTGTGGTGCAATCACGTTACCAATAGATTTTGACATCTTACGGCCTTTACCATCGACGGTAAAACCGTGGGTAAGCACTTGCTTATACGGTGCTTTGCCATTCATTGCGGTTGAAATCATCAAAGATGACATAAACCAACCGCGATGTTGATCGCTACCTTCAAGATACAAGTCAACACCGTGTCCGTGGAATTCAGGACGTGCGGCTACCACTGATGAGAAGGTTGAGCCAGAGTCATACCAAACGTCCAAAGTATCAGTGACTTTACGGTATTGTTCCGCTTCATCACCCAGCAATTCTGCGGCATCAAGGTCCCACCAAGCTTGAATACCCTGCTGTTCGATACGATTCGCCACGCGTTCCATTAACGACACGCTATCAGGGTGTAACTCTTCGGTTTCTCGGTTCACAAACAGCGTGATAGGCACACCCCAAGTACGTTGGCGTGAGATACACCAGTCAGGGCGGTTTTCAACCATTTTTTCGATACGACTTTGGCCCCAATCAGGGATCCATTGAGTCTGCTCGATTTCTTTCAATGCTTGTGTACGTAGACCGTGGTTATCCATAGAGATGAACCACTGCGGTGTCGCGCGGAATATAATTGGTGTTTTGTGGCGCCAGCAATGTGGGTAGCTGTGACGGTAAGCCACGTGATTCAGCAAGGCACTTTTTTCTCTCAGCAAAGCTACGACGTTATCGTTAGCTTTAAAAACATGTTGCCCAGCAAAATACTCAGTATCAGGCTTGTATACACCGTTGTCGCCAACAGGGTTTGCGACTTCTAAGCCGTACTTTTGACCAACAACAAAGTCGTCTTGACCGTGACCAGGGGCAGTATGAACGATACCGGTACCCGCATCAGTAGTGACGTGATCACCTAAAATTGCAGGCACATCAAAATCCAAGAACGGGTGATTAAAGCGGACAAGCTCAAGCGCGGCGCCTTTGGTTGTACCAAGCACAGTATGGCTTTCGATGTTATAGCGAGTCAGGCAAGATTCAACCAAGACTTCAGCTAAAATAAGCGCTTGCGTCACACCGTCTTTTTCGAATTCGACTAAGCTGTAATCCAGCTCAGGACTCAAAGACAAGGCGCGGTTCGCTGGTAGCGTCCATGGCGTGGTCGTCCAAATTACCATAGAGACAGGATGTGAGTAATCGCTTACCCCAAACTTAGCCGCAACGGCTTTACTGTCAGCGGCGACAAACGCCACATCGATTGCGGGTGATGTTTTGTCTTCATATTCGACTTCGGCTTCGGCTAACGCTGAACCACAGTCGGTACACCAATGCACAGGTTTGACGCCTTTATGTAAGTGACCACTCTCAATCACTTTCGATAAAGAACGAACGATATTAGCTTCCGTTGAAAAATCCATCGTTAAGTACGGATTTTGCCAATCACCCAGCACACCTAAACGGATAAAGTCTTCACGTTGACCGTTAACTTGCTCTGCAGCGTATTTACGGCATTCTTCACGGAATTCTGCCGCAGAGATTTTTTGACCTGGCTTACCCACTTTTTGCTCAACTTTCAGCTCAATAGGCAAACCATGGCAATCCCAACCTGGTACATAAGGCGCGTCAAAACCAGACATGGTTTTTGACTTAACAATAATGTCCTTGAGGATTTTATTAACTGAGTGACCAATATGAATACTGCCATTCGCATACGGTGGGCCGTCATGCAAAATGAAGGGAGTACGGCCAATTCGGCTATCACGGATCTGTTGATACAAACCGTCTTTTGTCCAGCGCTCTAACATCTCTGGCTCGCGATTTGCCAAATTACCACGCATCGGAAACTCTGTTTCCGGCAAATTCAAAGTAAATTTATAGTCGCTCATTGATCCTATACCGTTAATTAAACTGATAAATTTCAGCCTGCATCATTACCAAATAAAGCTCTGGCTTCATTTGCATCATTTAAAATCTGTTTTTTTAGCGCATCCAATGAGTCAAAAGGTTGCTCATCTCGGAGTTTAGCCACCAACTCGACTTCAACATGTTTGCCGTAAATGTCACCTTCAAAATCAAAAAGATGCACCTCAAGCTGACACACTTGACCGTTCACTGTCGGGCGAAACCCAATATTGGCTACGCCCTCATAAATATCGCTGTTATCCCAATAACATTTAACCGCAAACACACCGCGAACCGGCACAACATTGCGCTTTAAGGCGATATTAGCGGTGGGGAAACCAATTGTGCGGCCAATTTTTTGCCCATGCGCTACACGACCACTCAAGGTAAAAGGGTGTCCTAATAGGCGTCTCGCCTGTTCAAGATTGCCCTTCGCCAATTGTTCACGCACAGCAGTCGAGCTCACTCTTTGCGAGCCCAGCATAAAACTTTGAGTGCTGACCACAGTAAATCCATATTGGATACCCGCCTGCACTAGCATTTCAAAATTGCCTTTACGGCCTTGACCAAAACAAAAATCATCACCGACGACGAGGTATTTGACACCCAGTTTGCGGACCAACAATTCTTCAATAAAATGCTCTGCAGGTTGATTAGCAAAAGTGCGATTAAAGTTAACACACACTAACCGCTCAACCCCGAGTTCATCGAGTAAAATGACTTTATCACGTAATAAACTTAAACGAGCCGGCGCGTTGTCGCCGCTAAACAATTCTTGCGGCTGAGGTTCAAACGTCATTAATGTCGATGGCAGCGATAACTGCTTCGCCTTCTGCACTAAGTTCGCAATCACTTGTGCATGACCACGATGGACGCCGTCAAAATTACCTATAGTCAATACACACCCGTGGTGGGATGACAAAATGTTATGTATACCGCGGATTAATTCCATAACGTTAGACAACTGCCAAGCGCAAATCGGCTGATTATATAACAGCTAGCGATGAGAATCAGCAATCAAGCTCCCCGTTTAATTGACCAAGGACGAATTCCGAGCAAAAGCAGACACAATAAGTAACTGACTGCCCCAACTAAAATTAAGCCTATCAAGGCTTTCGCACGATCGAACAAATGCCAATCTAACCAAATTTGTTGTGAAGGCAAAAAGTAATACAAGACTACCACCATCAAGGCTGTAGAGACCACGGCTTTAGCAAAAAACACCATAGTCGGCCTAGAAACACGATAAACGCCAGCTAAATGCAAGCCTCGGTATAGTAATGTGGCGTTAAGTAATGCTGACATCGAAGTCGCAATCGCCAGTCCAACATACCCAAAAGGAATAGCAAACAGTAAGTTAAAGCCCATGTTTGTGATCATGGCAATAATGCCATAACGCACAGGTGTTTTGGTATCTTGACGAGAGTAATAGCCAGGAGCAAGCACCTTAATCAGCATAAAGCTAAGCAAACCACTGCCATAAGCCATCAAACTATAGGAAGCCATTTCAACATCATGCAATGAAAAAGCACCGCGCATAAATAATACCATCAACATAGGCTTTGCGAGCACGATCAATCCCATCATAGCCGGTAGACCTAGCAGTAGAATCGCTTTAATCCCCCAATCCATCGTCTTGCCAAAGCCCGCACCTTCGTCATTCACATGGTTTCGTGACAGCGCAGGTAAAATCACAGTAGCAATCGCGATCCCAAACAATCCTAAGGGAAATTCGAGTAAACGGTCGGCATAATAGAGCCAACTTATTGAACCCGTCATCAAAAAACTGGCGATAAATGTATCAAATAGCAGGTTAATCTGTGAGACAGACACGCCAAACAATGCTGGGATCATCAAAGTTCTGATTTTCACCACGCCCGGGTGATGCCAGCCCCAAGAAGGCTTGACGAGCGCATTTTCACGCAATAAAAAGGGAATTTGAAATAGGAACTGAATCAAACCACCACAAAAAACGCCCCAAGCCAAGGTAATCTCAGGCTGGGTCGATGTAGGCGCATAGAAAATAGCAGCCGCAATAATTGCCACATTGAGAAATACGGGTGTAAAAGCCGATACCGCAAAACGGCCTCGGGTATTTAAAATTGAGCCCGCTAATGCCGTAAATGTGATAAACCACAGATAAGGAAAAGTAATTTTAAGCACAACGGTAGCGAGTTCAAATTTAGCACCATCTGGCTCGTTGTTAAGCCAAGCGATGAACCAACCACCACCGAATAAAGCTGACAACACAGGTGATGCAATCACCCCCAAAAGGGTCACTATTGTCACTAGTAAACCTAATGTGCCCGCAACTTTACTCAATAAATCACGAGTCTCTTCTGCGGTATGTTTCTCTTGGTACTCAGTTAAAACAGGTACAAACGCCTGTGCAAAAGCCCCTTCAGCAAACAAACGGCGTAAAAAATTAGGAATTTTATTTGCAAAGAAAAACACATCAGCACTTGTCCCTGCGCCCATCAAATTAGCAACAACCACATCCCTAACTAGACCTAAAACTCGGGATATCAATGTCATAGCACTAACAATCAGGCCAGATTTTAATAATTTTCTACTCAAACGTCCCCCAGACCCATATCGAATTGATTAGGTGATACATCTCAAAAAATCGATTCAGGCTCTGTCACACTGCGGTAATAGCTGCTAGAATTGCGCCACATATTACACGAGTTGGGTCGAAGATAGCCAAGGCAGGTTGGATTAATTTATCTTTATGATGAATATTCAATCATAGTCATTGACAAAGTGACTAAATGCAGGCATATTCCTCGGCCTTTAAAAGTATCAAATCCAGTTTTTAGGAGTTGCACCTTGGCTAATAGCAAGTCTGCAAAGAAGCGCGCGCTTCAATCTGAAAAGCGTCGTCAGCATAACGCCAGCCGTCGCTCAATGTTACGTACATACGTTAAAAAAGTAATCGCTGCAATTAAAGCAGGCGATCACAAAACAGCAACAGAAGCTTTTGCTGTTGCACAACCAATCGTTGACCGTATGGCGACTAAAGGTCTTATTCACAAGAATAAAGCCGCTCGTCAAAAGGCACGTTTGAACGCTAAGATCAAAGCAATCGCTGCTTAATCTATAAAATAGCAAATGAAAAAAACCGGCAATTGCCGGTTTTTTTATATCTGAAAAACACTATTAATGACAATAAATGTTGTTCAATAAGTGAATCATCTCCCGTACTTCATCACTCTTGAGTGAATAAAATACCGTTTGCGCTTCTTTGCGTGTGGTTACTAAATTATCTTTGCGTAACCAAGCAAGGTGTTGTGATAGTGCCGATTGACTTAAGCCTAATTTTTTATTCATTTCGCCAACGCACATTTCTCCTTCATTCAATAAATAACAAAGAATAAATAAACGGCGTTCGTTCGCGAGTGCCTTTAATAGCACTACGGCATGATCGGCTCGCTCCTGCATTAATTCAATATTCATTACGCACTTTCTCTCCTAAAACTAACCCCTGCGCTAATATAGCGTCGCCTTACGGATATAGTCGGGACATAAAGCACACTTTTTGCTAGATTGTTTTTAAAAATGGGACATGCTTAATAAAAATAAAGGAAATCTAATGAAGCCCTATCAAACTACACTTCTCTCGAGTCTTTTAATCGGGAGTTTAAGTGCGTGCCAAACTCAAGTAGAAACTGCCCCTAGTGAAGTCATTCAATTACAACAGGCAGCATTATCTTCGCAATTAAGCTATGACTTAGTCGAATCACTCACGGTTGAAGTGGGTCCAAGACTTGCAGGTAGTCCAAAGGATATCCTCGCCGTTAACTGGGCGATAAATAAACTGACCAGCCTTGGTTTTGACCGTGTTTATAAAGAAGCCGTACAAGTGCCAATTTGGGAGCGCGGTGAAGCCAAAGCCAAAATCACCGTCCCTGTAGAACAGCCGTTGGTCATTACTGCGCTTGGTGGCAGTATTGCGACTCCTGCTGGAGGTATACAAGCTAAAATCGCGCGCTTTGATAGCCTAGAGGCATTACAACAAGCCAAGCCTGAAGAGGTGCAAGGTAAGATTGTTTTTATTGACCAAAAAACTGGCCGCCATATCACTGGTGAAGGTTATGGTAAAAGCGTTGGTGGCCGCTCGAAAGGGGCAATAGCTGCAGCACAAAAAGGCGCAGTTGCTATAGTGATCCGCTCTATTGGCACAGATCATGACCGCATGGCCCATACTGGCATCATGCGCTACCAAGATGGCGTGCCTAAGATCCCCGCTGCTGCCATGTCAAATCCCGATGCTGATTTGGTTGGTGCATTGCTAAAACGCGATCCTAATGCCCTGCTCGAATTGCATATGTCGCCAAAAAACTTAGGTTTTAATACTTCCTACAATGTCATTGCCGAAATAACGGGCAGTAGTAAGCCCAATGAAATAGTGCTCATTGGTGCTCATTTAGATTCCTGGGATGAAGGTACTGGCGCGATTGATGATGGCGCTGGTGTCGCCATTGTGACGGCTGCAGCCAAGCACATTCAAGATCTCCCCATAAAACCCGCTCGCACTGTTAGAGTCGTGCTATATGCCGCTGAAGAAGTTGGGCTCGTTGGTGGTAAAGCGTATGCAGAGGCTCATAAAGCGGAATTACCGCTGCACTACATAGCTGCAGAGTCTGATTTTGGGGCCGGTAGAATTTATCAAATCGATACTAAAGTGAATGAGAACATATTCACCGAAGTACAGCAGGCGCTCAGCCCTATGTCATTCAATGGCGTTGCACTGGGCAATAACCAAGCTTCAGGCGGGCCAGACGTGTCTATGCTCCCCGCCTTAGGTGTTCCAGTTGCATCTTTGAGGCAAGATGGCCACGATTATTTCGATTACCATCACACACCGAATGATACTTTAGATAAAATCGACCCTGCCGCATTGGCTCAAAACGTCGCCGCCTACGCACAATTTGCTTATATCATGGCAAATTCAACGGTGACATTAACGCCTTTAGTCACCCAATCTGAAAAATAGGCCATCAATGATATAGAGAACAGCATTAGCTGTTCTCTATCAATTAACATCTTATCGATATTTCGCTATTGCTCTTCACGTAAAAACGTTGGATTTGTTAGGGAACTCTGCTCTTCACTATAATAATAACCAGCAACATTAAATGCTTTTAATTCATCTAAAGTGTTAATTTGATGCGTAATGAGATATCTCGCCATCATGCCTCTAGCACGCTTAGCAAAAAAACTGATCACTTTATATTGACCATTTTTACAATCTTTAAATATGGGTGAAATTAATTGCCCTTGAAGTTTTTTAGGCTTTATTGCTTTAAAATATTCATTAGATGCAAGATTGACAATAATATCACTACTCGTTTCAGCAAGCGTTTCATTTACCGCTTGAGTTAACGTCTCTCCCCAAAACTCATATAGGTTTTTACCTTTAGGATTAGAAAGTGCCGTGCCCATTTCTAAACGATAAGGCATAATTAAATCCAGCGGTCTGAGCAAACCGTAAAGTCCAGATAAAATACGTAGTTGTGACTGAGTTCGAGCAATTTCATCTTCAGACAATGTATCAGCATCAAAGCCAGTATACACATCACCTCTAAAAGCAAAAATGGCCTGTTTTGCATTATCTAAACTAAAATCAGGCTGCCACTCCCCAAAACGTGCCGCATTTAAACCCGCAATTTTATCGCTCACCTTCATTAAAGTGGCGATGTCTGTAGGGGTCAATTGCCGACATACTTGGATCAACTCCTGACTATAAGTTAAAAAATCAGGTTGTGAATACACCTGCGTCAGTGGCGGCTGTTCAAAATCTAAGGTCTTCGCCGGCGAAACCAATATCAACATCAAAAACTCCCAACAGAAACAAAAATACATACCTATGATACTGAACGAGCATAAAAAAACCACGCTTTAACAGCGTGGTCTTTTCGATTACAACAATCAGTAATGCCTATTGTCGATGCGCTAGGCTAATTAAAGCTTTTTAGCCGGCACAAGACTGGTATCTTGCCAAATATCATCATCAAGCTGATCCATCAACTCAGGAAATTTACTACGATCAAATTCTGGAGTCTTACCCGCGTTGATCTGTTCGCGATAATCATTGATAACGCGAATTGCCAGACCCGATAATAGTAATAGAGCAACAATGTTTACCGTCGCCATCAACCCCATCGAAACGTCAGCCAAGTTCCACACTAAACTTATCTTAGCGACGGCACCAAACATGACCATGCCAAGCACGCACAAACGGAATAAAGGCAGTGCTTTGGTACTATTTCCCATTAAGTACATCACATTTGTTTCAGCGTATGAGTAATTGGCTATGATGGATGTAAAGCAGAATAAGAAAATAGCCACCGCAATAAATGCGCCACCCCAGTCGCCAACATGTGCAGACATGGCATTAATGGTTAATCGAATCCCATCATCACTCGAACCAATATCCCCTGATAGCAGGATTATCGCAGCCGTTGCAGTACAGATAACGATAGTATCCGCAAACACGCCCATCATCTGCACAAAACCTTGGGATGCTGGATGATTAGGGTTAGGCGATGCACTTGCCGCGACATTCGCCGCACTGCCCATACCCGCTTCGTTCGAGAAAAGTCCACGAGCAATACCCGCTTGCATTGCCTGCGCGACAGTATAAGCCACGCCGCCAGCGGCAGCCTCTTGCCAACCAAAAGCACTTTTCACAATTAAGCTAATAATCGCAGGTAATTGTTCTAGGTTGAAAATAACGATAATGAAGGCTACAAGAATGTAGGCTAAGGCCATAATGGGGACAAGAAATTCAGATACTCGCGCGACTTTACGTAGACCACCGACAATCACAAATCCACTGGCAATAACTAGCCCAATCCCTACATAGGTTGGATTAAAACCAAATACTCGCTCCATTGCACCGGTAATAGTGTTAGCTTGTACTGCATTGAATACTAAACCAAAAGCAATGATCAAAAAGACAGCAAATAAAATGCCCATCCATTTCTGACCCAATCCTTTTTCCATATAGTAGGAAGGACCTCCGCGGAACTGGCCATTATGATCTCGGACTTTATAAACCTGCGCTAAGGTTGATTCAACCATAGCGGTCGCCATACCTAAAATAGCGATAAGCCACATCCAAAATACTGCACCTGGACCCGCTGCACCAATAGCAACAGCGACACCGGCCATATTACCAGCACCGACACGGGCTGCCATACTCGTACAAAAGACTTGAAATGAAGAAAGACCGCTATCGCAACCTTGCCGACTCATGGTCATAACTTTGATGGAATGTTTAAAGTGGGTTAACTGAATAAAGGCAAGTCTAATGGTGAAATAGAGACCAGCTCCTACTAGTCCATATACTAACAACTTACCCCAAAGTAGCGCATTCAAAAAATTAACTATGGTTTCTAACATATTATTTTACTTCTTCCCGTAGCAAATGCTCCTCTAATTGCAATTAAAGGTACAACATCTGTGGTGAATGAATCCTTCCAAGTTAAAGGTAAGAATTTCGGTAGATTTATTTTTTCAAATTATCCTTCCGTGAATTTACAACATCACGGCTACCGAATTCAACGCAGCAAAATAGCACAGTATTCGAAATTGCTCATGTGATCAAGCTCGCGTTTGCACAGTTAAACGGCATTGATATCACGTCTTACAACACTAGCTAAGCTACTGTTAAAGCTAGATTAACAAAAGGGCGAAGTTACGCTATTATTTTTAACAGCAAAAACAACTTTTAAAATTTGGATGTAGGGCACATTTTTGTAATAAAACTACAAATATAGTAACCCCATAGAAACTTCAATCATCTCTTGTTTGTTTTAGTGAGGCTTAACATGACACAAATACATGAAATCAATGCTCTGAAAAAGTATGTCAGAGCGACAAACTTTCTTGCGACCTCGCAAATTTACCTCAAACAAAACGTCTTACATAAACGTCCACTTGCCCATACTGATATCAAGCCACGTTTACTTGGCCATTGGGGTACCTGCCCAGGTATTAACTTTGTCTATGCCAACATTAACCGCTTGATAGTGAAGCATAACCGCTCTTTTATCTATTTAGTCGGTCCAGGCCATGGTTTTCCTGCTGTACAAGCAAACTTATTCATTGAAGGCTCTTTAAGTCATTTCTACCCAGAAACTATTCCCTACAATGAAACTGGCATCGAAGATATTTGTAAGAAGTTTTCTGCCGCTTATGGTTATCCTTCACATGCAAACCCTGAAGCACCTGGACAAATTCTTGAAGGTGGCGAATTAGGCTACTCACTCTCAGTAGGCTGGGGGGCAGTATTAGATAATCCAGATCTGATCGCAACCGTCTTAATTGGTGACGGCGAAGCAGAAACGGGACCATTAGCCGCATCTTGGTATGCAAACCGCTTAGTTTCACCTGCGACCAGCGGTGCAGTATTGCCAATTGTGCATATTAACGGCTATAAGATTTCCGGTCCTACCCGCATGGGACGTATGAGCCATGAAGAACTGGATCTTGAATTCCGTGGTCTTGGCTATTTCCCCATCATAGTTGATAACGAATTAGAAGAAGATATCTATGTGCAGATGACAAATGCCATGGATACCGCTTATACCATGATCAATGACATTCAACGTCGAGCACGCAGTGGCGAAGATGTAGTTAAACCAAAATGGCCAGTCATTTTAATGCGCACAGCCAAAGGTTGGACTGGTGTCAGTGAATATAAAGGTAAGAAATTAGAAGGTAACTGCGAATCGCATCAAGTAATCGTCAATAAATGTGCTACTGATAAGGGCCATTTAGATGCACTGGATAATTGGCTTGCCAGTTACGACTTCCAAGAACTCTATCAAATGAATGAAAAAGGCGAACTGATTTTTGATGCCGACATTTGTTCATTAATCCCGCCCAAGCAACTTGCCTGTGGCCGTCAACATTTAACCTATGGCGGAGAAGTCGTTAGAGCATTATCCAATCCAGATCTTGAAAAACTCAGCTATGGACCAGAAGTACCACGTGGTCAACGTGGCTATTCAATGTTAAAAATGGGCGAATGGATGCGCGATGCATTCAAGTTAAACCGCGACCAACGTAATCTACGTATTTTTAGTCCTGACGAAACCTATTCAAATCAACTACAAGCTGTATTTGAAGAAACCGATCGTGCATGGCAGTGGCCAATTGAGAGTTGGGATGAAGATATGTCCCGTGAAGGTCGAGTCATTGAACTGCTTTCTGAAAACTTGCTTTTTGGCATGCTACATGGATACACAGTAACAGGCCGCCACGGCATGCTACCCACCTACGAAGCATTCTCACAAGTTATCTCATCGATGGCCGATCAGTACTGTAAATATGTCTACGCCAGCCAAGGCGTACATTTCCGTAAGCCACTGCCAGCCTGTAATGTCGTATTATCTTCATTACTTGAGCGCCAAGATCATAATGGCTATTCACATCAAAACCCATCTTTCCTTGGGGCTATGCTGGAGAAACATCCAAAAATAATCTCGGCTTACTTACCCGCAGATGCCAACAGCACATTGGTTTATACAGAACGAGCCTTCGCTGACCGTGACAAACTCAATATTCTGGTTGCAGGTAAAAAAGAGTTACCACAATGGCTAAGCTTGGAAGAAGCGCGTAAACAAACGAAAGACGGCGTAATGGTGTGGGATTTTGCCTCAGATGAGAATCCCGATATTGTGCTGGCAGGTTGTGGTGATTATGTCACTCAAGAATGTATGGCTTCTTTAGTATTAATAAGAGAACTCCTTCCAAGAGTGAAAATCCGCTTCGTTAGTGTCACTGAATTAAGCAGTGATGGCTTAGGTAGCCGCAAATTTAAAGAAAAACCTTGGTTAATGGACGAAATATTTACTCAAGATAAAGGCGTGGTATTCAACTACCATGGTTACCCAAATACAATCAAAAAGTTAATTTTTGATTACAAAGGCAGCCGTCGCTTCAGAATTAAAGGCTACGAAGAAGAAGGTTCAACAACAACGCCATTTGATATGGGTGTTCGTAACGGTACATCACGCTATCACCTTGTAATTGATATGGCTTACAAGCTGTTCCAACAGGGCGTTATTGATGAAACTATGCACGTCTCTATTACCACTGATATGCTGCAAAGATTAGTTGACCACCGCAACTATATTAAAGCGAATGGTGTAGACCCAGTGGAAATCGAAAATTGGGTATGGACACGCTAATAGAAACATCTAATTAACATTAGATTGTAATTTAAAGGCATTCTTCGGAGTGCCTTTTTTGCATTAAAAATACCAGTTACAGAATGACAACCTTTAAAAGGTTGATCTTAATACTGGAAAAAGTTAACAAACCAAGTGATAATTAACCGCTGGCTAAAATATCAAAGGATCCCCACACTAAGTGCTAGCAATGTTTTGCACAAAACCAGCAAAGCATATTGGTGGAGAATCATAATCAATGGACGTAAATAAAATGATGAAGAACACATTAAAAGTAGTATTACTGACATCTCTGCTTCCACTCGCAGCCAGCGCATCTCAGGAACTTACACCTTGGTATGTTGGTGCCGGTTTAGGCGTTAATAACTACGAGCACGTTGCCACTCAGAACGGTGAAGACAGTCCATACGCTTGGGATGTTTTCGCAGGCTATATGTTCAACGATTACTTCGGTGCTGAAATCGGCTTCCGTGATTTAGGTAATGCAGATTGGATCGATGGTACTATCAGTAATGATGCAGGCGTTAAAGGTTCTACACTTGGACTAGTTGGTATTTGGCCACTAGCTAACCGCTGGAGCCTATCGGCTGAAGCCGGTGTTATGTACTATAGCCTTGAAAACAGCCAAAACAATGGCACTCCAAGTTCATACAGTACGAATGACTTTGCTCCATACATGGGTGCTGGTGTTGGTTACAACTTCACTGACAACTTAAAATTACAAGCTAAATATCGTCGTTATGAAAACTTAAACGATGATTACAATATTGTTGAAGCAGATAGCAACTATTGGGGCTTAGAATTAAGCTACCGCTTCGGTTCTGCTGCTGTTGTAGCTCCAGTTGCCGCTGCAG
The DNA here is from genome assembly GCF_025654295.1 of Shewanella sp. SM23. Taxonomy (NCBI): domain Bacteria; kingdom Pseudomonadati; phylum Pseudomonadota; class Gammaproteobacteria; order Alteromonadales; family Shewanellaceae; genus Shewanella; species Shewanella sp. SM23. The sequence continues at coordinate 26,677 of NZ_JAKKRM010000018.1, read as the reverse complement.
TCGTTGCCGCAGCACCTGTTGATTCTGACAACGATGGCGTTTACGACGACAAAGATCAATGTCCAGCAACACCAGCAACTCACAAAGTTGACTCTGTTGGCTGTACTATCTATGAAAACGTGAAGAACAAAGAAGACGTAGGTTCAATCCAGTTTGCTAACGATTCTGCTGTAGTTAAAAATGTTTACTACAAAGACATCGAAAGATTAGCTAACTATTTGAACAAAAACCCAGCTTTCACTGTTGAAATCGCTGGTCACGCCTCAAATGTAGGTAAACCAGAATACAACATGGAATTGTCTGACAAACGTGCTGACGCCGTTGCCAAGATTCTTATAGAGAAATATGGTATCAGCGGAAGCCGCGTAACTTCTAACGGTTACGGTGTTACTCAGCCATTGGTTGCTGGTGATTCAAAAGAAGCTCACGCTGCGAACCGTCGCATCGAAGCTATCGTGACTACCACAACAAAACAACCTGTTCTGAAGTAATAGTACTTACTGAAGTAAAAAAGTCGCTGCTTGCAGCGACTTTTTGTTTTTGTGGGGTATACACTAGGACAAGCGACGCCCTCTATTGCAGCCAAGATGATAGCCCGTAGCTCGAGCCATACCTTAATAGACATAAAATTGTCATTTTTGTAATTTTTTTACATTCAAGGTTGGAAAAGTTGGCAAAATCGCTTCTAATAGTCATCAGTGAATTCCGAGTTAAAACTGCTACCTGAGAAGGATGTTTTTCATGGCCAATACATTAGAGCAACTCAAGTTATATACCACTATCGTCGCTGACACAGGCGACATCGAAGCGATTAAACGCTACCAACCTGAAGATGCGACCACTAATCCATCACTCATCTTGAAAGCGGCTCAAATTCCTGAATATGAATCCCTTATAGATAACGCTATCGACTGGGCAAAATCACAAAGTACCGATCTCGTGCAGCAACTTGATGATGCCAGCGACAAACTAGCGGTCAATATCGGCGTAGAAATACTGAAACTCGTTCCAGGCCGTATTTCAACTGAAGTTGATGCCCGTTTATCATTCGATAAAGAAAAATCAATCGCTAAAGCCCATAAATTGGTTCGCCTATATAAAGAAGCGGGTGTAGATAAATCACGCATTCTGATCAAACTTGCTTCAACTTGGGAAGGCATTTGTGCCGCTAAAGAACTAGAGCAAGAAGGCATCAACTGCAACTTAACCCTACTATTTAGCTTTGCTCAAGCGCGTGCGTGTGCCGAAGCGGGTGCTTATCTCATTTCTCCTTTTGTAGGCCGCATACTTGATTGGTACAAAAAAGATACGGGTAAAGATTACAATGCCGTAAATGACCCTGGTGTCATTTCAGTGACTGAAATTTATAACTACTACAAACAACACGGTTTTGACACTGTTGTTATGGGTGCAAGTTTCCGTAATATCGGTGAAATTATTGAGCTAGCAGGTTGCGATCGTCTGACCATTGGCCCTTCTCTATTAGAAGAACTGGCTAATTCGCAAGTTGACATCACACCTAAACTGGTTGCAGCAACGACCACTGTCGCTGCAGAACCCCCATTGACTGAAGCACAATTCCGTTGGGACTTTAACCAAGATCCAATGGCGGTTGATAAGCTTGCCGAAGGCATTCGAAACTTTGCGATAGACCAAGGTAAGCTCGAAGTCATGCTCACGGCTAAGCTCGCGAACTAAGCACTCTGGAGACGGTGAAATGACACTCTTGACCCAAAGCTCAACATGGCAAGCTTTATCAGCACACAGTAAAAATGTTCCGCATATGCGGGAATTGTTTGCAACTGACGCGGCACGTTTCAATAAAATGTCGCTATCAGCCTGTGGTTTATTACTCGATTACTCTAAAAACAGAGCAACAGCGGAAACGCTGGATCTGTTATTTGCGTTGGCAAGCAATAGCCAACTTGAAGCAAAAATCAAAGCGATGTTTGCAGGTGAAATCATTAACACCACAGAGAAGCGCGCCGTACTGCACACAGCGCTTCGCAGTACTGCAGAACAATCGATTATTGCCGAGGGTCAAGACATAGTTCCTGAAGTTCAACAAACTCTAGATAAGATGCAAGGGTTTGTGAACTCAGTGACGTCAGGTCAATGGAAAGGTTACACAGGTAAAGCGATAACCGATATTGTAAGTATTGGTATTGGCGGCTCTTTCCTAGGCCCCAAAATCGTCTCTCAAGCGTTGCGCCCTTATTGGAACCCCGAATTAAATTGTCACTTTGTGGCAAACGTCGACGGGACTTCTATTAGTGAAAAGCTGAAGTTACTGGATCCTGAAACGACCTTGTTCATCATGTCATCCAAATCTTTCGGGACACAGGAAACCTTAACTAATACCCTCACCGCAAGAGACTGGTTCCTAGCGAAAGGCGGTTTGCAGTCTGATGTGGCAAAACACTTTGTCGCAGTCACTTCAAACGTGGCAAAAGCGACAGATTTTGGTATCGATGCAAACAATATTTTCCCAATGTGGGATTGGGTTGGTGGCCGTTACTCTCTCTGGTCAGCGATTGGCTTGCCCATTGCACTTTTGATCGGTATGGATAACTTCAGAGCTCTACTCACGGGTGCGCATCAGATGGATGAGCACTTCGCCACAGCACCACTGACTGAGAATATGCCGGTTATCATGGGATTACTCTCCCTATGGTACGGAAACTTCTTTAATGCTCAGTCCCATGTCGTATTAACCTACGATCATTACCTACGTGGTTTACCCGCTTATTTCCAGCAGCTAGATATGGAAAGTAACGGTAAATCAGTCACCTTAAATGGTACTGATGTTGACTACAGCACAGGTCCCGTCATTTGGGGGGGCGAAGGCACTAATGGCCAACATGCCTACCACCAGTTATTACATCAAGGTACCGCACTGATCCCTGCCGATTTCATTATGCCGCTGCAAAGCCATAATCCTATCGGTGAGCACCATGACCAATTAGCGTCAAACTGCTTCGGTCAAACCCAGGCCTTAATGCAAGGTCGTACTTTTGATGAAGCTTTAGCCGAACTTGCTAATAGCGCATTATCCACCACAGAGAAGCAGCTGATCGCTCAACATAAAGTCATGCCTGGTAACAAGCCGAGCAATACCTTACTTATGGATAAGCTCACTCCAAGTACCCTAGGCGCTTTAATTGCCTTGTATGAACATAGAACCTTCGTTCAAGGTGCTATTTGGGATATCAACTCCTTCGATCAATGGGGTGTAGAACTCGGTAAGAATCTCGGTAACGATGTGTTAGCACGCATTGGCGCAGAGCAAGATTCCGATGCTTTAGATGCCTCAAGCAACGCATTGATTAACCTTTATCGACAAGGCAAAATCTAATTGAACAAAAAGCCAGCAATTGCTGGCTTTTTAATTCTACCCCGTTCTTTTTATTAAATTTTTCTGCTTAACTCCTCTCTACTTCTGCATATAACATCAATGACATATCACTCAAAGTTCATTTCAACTTAACACAAATGAAACATAATTCTTGCACCCTGTTTTAAAAATATGTTATTTAATCGCTGACAAAACATACAACAACAGGAGGTTGCCATGGATCGTTTAGATTATGGTTGTGCGCTAGATGAAGTCGTTGAAAGACCCGATCGTTCGCGAGGCTCCAATAAAAAGCGTAAATGGCGTGAGATCGAAGCGTTAAAAGATAAGCATCGTTTGCTCAAAGAACTCCAAGAAATCGATAATAACTTTAACTACGACATTGATGCTATCCAGTTGTAATTACATGTTTATATGAGCTAGTTATCATTTCAAACATGAATAGAAAAGCGCCCTTCGGCGCTTTTTTACTTACAACTATTGGAGCAAACAGAATATAAGCGGGGTATGACCTTACGAGCCGGAGCTTTAAAAAAACACATAAAAACCAGTAAGTTACGATAAAAACCAACGTCATCGACACCGATAATACTTTACAAATCCCAACCAACTTTGGCTCACGAGACATCGCCGTCAGAATCAAAAATGTGCTCCTCAGTCTTATAAAAACACCAGCTTAAGCCCACAACATGGACCCAATAAACTAAAGAGTATTAGTCAGATGCTGTGAGATAAACCCGTAAATCTTCAAATTCTTTCTGCTCTCGATCAAGAAACAAAGGATCATCGATTAGCGATTTCTGACACTCTAACTCAATAACTTGCCAATCTTGCTCAGTTAAACTTTTGGCTAACAAAGGAAATATTTCCCGTTCCTCCATCTGCATATGTCGCTCTTGCAATGCGACATACTCTGCAAAATCAACAATCAGTTTCTCGCGGGCAACCACAATATCACTGAGGATCAAGTTTAAAGTCGCCATCAAGGTGGCCGAGGATTGGATCACCGACTCATGTTCAGCACTCAATTTATCGATAGTATCGTTCGTTTTATGGGCTAGGTAGTAGGCATAAATAATGTCTTCAATGGGATGATGGCAACGTTCAGCATATCCTTGCATATATTCAACAATATCGCGCACGACGCTGAAGTTGATTGACTCACCTTCGGATAGTTTCATCTGCTTGTTTTTTAAAACATTTAGCAATACAGCTATATGTTTATGATCATGCATGAGTCTTTTAAGCATAATGCCTCCTGAATATGGGTCTGACTATTGATACTAGCCAAGTCGTGAACTAACACCAATATAACAGGCTAAAACCTGTTCACTTTATGACGTTGATCAAGTAAATCACATACCAAACAGTAAACAGACCACAAACATTAGCACGTCTCGGCATATTTCAGGGAAATTTAGCTGTTTATCTCACCACTTTGCGATTTCTAATCACTTTTTTATTCGTAAATACCACAACCACATAGTCATTTGGCAAGCTGATGTAATTGCTGTTGTAGCTTTTTAAACTCAAGTCTTAATACTTGCTGCGATTCGATTTGCTGCGCTTCATCGACATCCTTAACTGCAAGATACGGGTAATCTTTGAGCAGTTTTTGTTCCAGCACGAATGCTTGCTCAGTCTCCTTCGCTTCGATGAGGACTTGTAACCGATGTAAATACTCAGTCAATGACACTTGATTGATTTCAGCAGACTCAGATAATTTTTGTGCATTCATAGACCTTGCAGCGATAGCGGGGCTAATTGTATCCTGCTGCTCAATTGCTCCCAATGCGGCTTTAGCTTGCTGCATTTCCGTCTGTCTTTTATGTTCAGCCACGGCTTCTGTTTGCATTTTTAAAGATTGCATCGCTTCAGTATCAGCCATTCTTGCCATCGTTTGTGGCGCGGGGGCACTCATCACCATAGGACTTGGAACAAGTGTATCTTCGACTTGAGGTCGATTCAGCACCAGCAGACCAACAACAAGCACTAACGATGCCGCGCTCGATAACGCCCAAGGATGGCGTCGCCAGACAGAACTTGGCGCTTCAACGGCGGTTATTTTGCTTTGATGCATTTCAGCTAAGTGAGTTTGCGCCAGCTGTAAGATATCTTGATCAAGTTGCCGCGGTGGAACCTCTAAGGCCTGTTGGCGATACCAAGCCAGCACTTCCTGTTGTAATGCGCGCTCATCAGCACTTGAAGAAGAATTACTCATGACCCGCCTCCTGCCATTTAGTGCTGACACAATCTTTTAGGCTTTGGTAAGCATAACGAATACGGCTTTTAGTCGCTTCTAAGGTCACGCCCGCAATGTCGCTAATGATGGCAGCCGTAAAACCCATTTCAATATTCAGGATAAATGCCTCTTTCTGAACTTGGGGTAACAGTGCGATACAGGTCTTTAGCAATAAGCTCTTTTGCGCTTCTTGCCACTGCACATCGGGTTTATCTTGCTCACCCGCCACAAAAGTATCGAGCCCTACATCATCTTCATCAGTAGCGACAAAATCCACGGGCTTAACCGCCCGCACATGATCAATCAATAAGTTATGAGCGATACGATACAACCAGGTAGTAAACTTAGCACTGGCTTCGTAGTTAGCCGCAGCGCGGATCACCCGCCCCCAGGTTTCTTGATACAAATCTTCAGCTAACTGCTTATCACCTAACTGGCGTACAAAGTAGCGATAGAGTGCACCTTTGTGCTTCAGGTATAACTGTTCAAATGCTTTTGAATCGCCCTTGGCATAGCACAACATCAATTGCTCATCTGAGTGCTCATGGTTTGATAATTGCGCTATTGCTAATGCCACGGGAAATTCCTCATCATTGGGGTTAGCCCCACGAATTTACTTTTACTATTGTAATCTCTCATTGCGCGTATTGCTCTTGTCTCTCACTGGCTCGCCATGAAGCTTATCTTGGGGAGGAAAAGGTTTATCCGTACCATCGAATACCTTCTTAATCGGCACATGATTAGATTGCTCTATGGCCGCGGCGGTTTCCATTAATTGCACAAACTCATGGCGATATCCAAAGGGATCGTCCCCTAATGCCGAACGTGCTAACTGGCTTAACTTAGTATAATCAAATTGATGTAGATAATGGCTGCCATTCAGTAATTGCCCTAATCCTGCAACCGCTGCTGCAAATCTAAAATCATCACTCGCTTGTTCTAACAGCTTAACATTTTGGTCTAACCTGATGGGATAACTCAGTAACTGACTCTGTGTTTGCTCTGGCAACTTGTATCTCAGTTTAAGGAAAGCGATTTCTTCACGGCTGTATTTTTCTTGCCCCGTTTGAGCATCAACGCCATATCTGAGTTTATCATTCGCCATCTGCCCTGCTTCAACATATCTTAATTCATATAAGGCAGTCACTGTATGACCCGCGCCAATTTCGCCCGCATCCACCTTATCGTTGTTGAAATCCTCCCGTGCTAAAGCACGATTCTCATAACCGATTAGACGATACTCAGACACTAAGGCCGGATTAAACTCCACTTGCACTTTGACGTCTTTAGCAATAGTGAACAAGCTTGAACTTAACTCGTCCACCAGCACTTTTCGCGCTTCATTCAGGGTATCGATATAGGCATAGTTACCATTGCCCTTATCCGCTAATTGCTCCATGAGTTGATCGTTGTAATTCCCCAAACCGAACCCTAAGGTTGTCAGGCCAATACCATGATCTTTTTCCTTCTCAATCAAGGCAATCAAATCATCAAAATCTGTCATACCAACGTTGAAATCACCATCAGTCGCGAGGATGACTCGATTAATACCATGGGGGATAAAATGCTTTTTCGCCAATTGATAGGCTTGTGTGATTCCTTGCCCACCATTGGTTGAACCACCGGCGCTCAATTGCTCTAACGCATAGGTTAAAGTTTGAGTGTCATTACCCGACGCGCCATCGAGCACTACACCAGCAGCCCCTGCATAAACCACAATAGAGACTTTATCCTGCGCGCTTAATTGCGCCGTCAGCAACTTGAGTGCTGTTTGCAGTAAAGGCAATTTATCGGTAGATGCCATAGAACCTGACACATCGAGCAAAAAGACTAAGTTACTAGCACCTAACTGAGATTTAGGTAAGTCATACCCTTTAAGACCAATCCGTAACAGCATCATGTCATCGTTATAAGGGGATGACGCAAGCTCTGTCGTAACGCTAAACGGCGCGGCATTTTTAGCAGGTAAGGGATAGTCGTAGGAAAAATAATTGAGCATTTCCTCAACTCTGACTGTACCTTTCTCGGGCAAGCGCCCTTCCCTCAGCATCCGCCTTAAGGTGGCATAACTGCCAGTATCAACATCGATGGAAAAAGTCGATACTGGAATTTCTCCTGCCACCATGATGCCATTTTGTACCAGCGGCTCGAATTTATTTTGTGCTAACAGAATCGCGGCATAGTCTGACGGCATTGGGGCTATGTTCATTCCCATCACTGCACCATGGGTAGACATTTGCATCGGCGCCGCGACTCTGGCCATCTCAATCTTAGTAGCATCACGCATTTCAGCACGGCGCAGTGACACTTCTTTATGACTCTGTTCGGCTTGCAGCTCCGCTTGTCGTTGTTGAGCCTCAGAACCTTTACCGCCACAGGCCGTTAAACTCAGCATGACTAAGAATAAAGCTGCGCTATTGCTCGCCGATATGCTGGCGTTTCCCCAAGGTAATAAGGAATGTGCAATGGTTTTCTGGGAGTATATTGTTTTCATATTGAATGCCTTTGATGTTGACCTAAGGCTGTAAACGGCGCAAATGACTAAAAGGGTTAAAGTATCAAAATATTTTACAAACCACTCTTAAATGAGAATCAAACAGCCTCCAAGCACACTATTTATACAAAACAAAGTATTTTCAATCGTTTTTGCAATCAAGCTCACACTGCGGCTTGTATCAGGTCACTAAAATAGAAGCTTGTTACTCGCCTCGCTATGGGACCCACTCGTGTCACACTCAGCTCATTTGTTTTCCCTAAGAATCGCCCACGCACTCACAGAAGCTTGCGTGAAGGATAAGTATTCGTTTAAACGTTTTGGGCAAGATCTTCTTGCAGGTCTCACTGTCGGCATTATTGCCATTCCGTTAGCAATGGCATTAGCCATTGCCAGTGGAGTAGCACCTCAATACGGTTTATACACTGCGATTGTCGGCGGTTTTATTATCGCCATATCTGGCGGCTCACGTTATAGCGTGTCAGGCCCGACAGCGGCATTCGTGGTATTGCTCTATCCAATAGCCCAACAATTTGGTTTAGCAGGATTATTAATCGCAACTGTGATGTCCGGAATGATACTCGTCGGCATGGCAATGCTGCGACTTGGTCGATTAATTTTGTATATCCCTGAATCCGTCACCTTAGGCTTTACCGCGGGGATAGGTGTCGTCATCGCTACCTTGCAGCTCAAAGACTTTTTCGGACTCGAGATAGCCCAAATGCCAGAGCAATATCTGGCTAAGTTGATGACATTAGCTCAAGCGCTACCCTCGGTGCATTTACCTAGCCTACTGGTAGCATCCGCGACCTTAGCGACTATGCTACTTTGGCCAAAACTCAAAACACCCGTGCCAGCGCACCTTCCGGCTATTATACTCGGCACTATGTTCGCCTTGGTTCTCAATGCCATGGGTGCAGATATAGAAACCATAGGAACCCGTTTTCACTATCAACTGAGTGATGGCACCACAGGCATGGGAATTCCTGCCGTATTACCCAGTTTCGAATGGCCTTGGCTGCAAGCTGGCGCGAATGGCCAAGCGTTTCAGTTTAATCTCGCGACCTTTCAAGCTTTATTACCAGCCGCCTTTGCCATTGCCATGTTAGGCGCAATTGAATCGCTACTGTGTGCAGTGGTGCTCGATGGCATGACAGGTAAACGTCACAGTGCCAACAGTGAATTACTAGGGCAAGGTATAGGTAATATCATCACACCGTTTTTTGGCGGTATACCGGCCACTGCAGCAATTGCCCGTAGCGCGGCAAACGTCAAAGCGGGAGCTCAGAGCCCGATAGCGGCCATGATCCACGCCATAGTAGTCTTAATTGGTTTAGTCGCCTTAGCGGGCGTATTAGCTTATTTGCCCATGTCAGCCATGGCAGCCCTGCTACTTGTTGTGGCTTGGAACATGAGTGAAGCCCACAAGGCACTACATTTAATTAAAACTGCGCCCACCAGCGATATCATGGTTTTTGTCAGTTGTTTTTCATTAACGGTTATTTTCGACATGGTGATCGCCATCAGTGTTGGAATTATCCTTGCTGCCTTGCTGTTTATGAAAGAAATTGCCGAGATGACAAAGCTTTACGATATCAGCACCAACAAGCGTTATGTGGATCAAGAGCTACCTGCCGATTGGGCTGTCCTTAAAATTAACGGGCCGCTATTCTTCGCTGCTGCTGACCGCATTTTCTCCGAAATCGCGAGTCTCACCGAAGATAAACAAGTGATAGTGCTTTATCTCGATGGAGTATCTATTCTGGATGCGGGAGGATTAGCCGCACTGACGAAACTGATTGAAAAATGCAAAGCAAATAAAACTAAGCTCATTATCGCCGATCTGCAGTTCCAGCCCATCCGAACACTGGCGAGAGCGAAGATCCAGCCAATTGAAGGTGTATTGAAGTTTTACTCGACCCTACGTGAGGCAATGACAGAAGCGCCAGTTATCACTCAGCAAACTGAAATCACTGCGGATAAGCAGACACAGTAAACCAGTAGCACGATCTCAGGGCTTAATGTTGCTGACTTATCTCAAAGGCCAACCTCAGGGTTGGTCTTTTTTATTGCTCCATCACCTCACCTATTCATCGCCGCGAAAGACGTTTTTTCACACGCAAAAACGGGCAGAAATCGCTAGGATCATGGTATTATTCAGCGCCATGATGCTAGCTACCGATGACGGCTAGACAAGCATCAACTGTACCTAGACCTGAAACAAGGTCAAAATATAATTAAAATTAGTGAGTTAAGGAGTTATCATGCAAGCCCTTGTTGCTGTTGTTATGGGTTCTAAAAGTGATTGGCCCACAATGGAAGCCGCCGCTGAGATAATGGATAAACTGCAAGTGCCTTATCATGTTGAAGTGGTTTCCGCCCATAGAACGCCAGATAAACTCATGGAGTTTGCAGCCTCTGCCGCCGAACGTGGTTTTAAAATCATCATTGGTGGCGCCGGTGGTGCAGCGCACTTACCCGGTATGATTGCCTCTAAAACTCGCTTACCCGTATTAGGTGTACCAGTCCAAAGTAAAGCCCTGTCAGGTATGGATAGCTTATTGTCTATCGTTCAAATGCCAAAAGGCATCGCCGTCGGCACCTTAGCCATAGGCACAGCGGGCGCATTCAATGCAGGATTATTGGCCTGCCAAATCCTTGCGAATAACGATGCAGAATTAGCGGCTCGTGTTGACGCTTTCAGAGAAGAACAGACCCGTGCGGTACTGGACAATCCAGACCCGAGGGAAGTCTAATGACCCAGACAAACACTAAACCTAAGGTTTGGGTATTAGGTAATGGTCAGCTGGGCGCCATGTTGACCCACGCTGGTGAGCCATTAGCGATTGAAGTTAACGCCGTCGATATCATGACACCTACGGATGACATTCTGCCACTCGCGCCCCACGACATTATTACCGCCGAGCGCGAACAGTGGCCAGAGTCCGCCCTGAGTTTACAACTCAGCTCACACCCCCATTTTGTTAATGGTCCGGTATTTAGCCGTTTAGCCGACCGTTTTAGCCAAAAAAGTCTACTCGACCAGCTCAGTGTTCCCACGGCGCCTTGGACCTTAGTCGACGATAACACCCAAGTCGATACCCTGTATCAGCACTATGGTCCTAGAGTCTTGATGAAACGCCGTACTGGGGGTTATGACGGTAAAGGTCAACATTGGCTAAAAGAAGCCGAAGCGGGTGATATTCCAAACGATTGGCGTAACCTTGCGATTGCTGAGCAAGCGATTAATTTTGATGAAGAAGTATCATTGGTTGGCGTGCGTACTCGCGAAGGCGAATGCGTGTTTTATCCGCTGACGCTGAACTTACATCAGGACGGCATTTTAATGGCGTCGATTTCGCCACTGGCACGCTTAAGCCCTTTGCAAGCCCAAGCCGAAACTATGCTCAGCGCTATTATGCACGAACTTGAATACGTTGGCGTAATGGCGATGGAATGCTTCCGTGTTGGCGATGAGCTACTGGTGAATGAGCTGGCGCCGCGAGTGCACAACTCTGGCCATTGGACTCAAGCCGGTACCCATATGGATCAATTCCAGCTGCATCTTAGAGCACTTTGCGGAATTGCGATCCCACAGCCACAAGTGAATTTTCAGTGTGTTATGGTCAACCTTATCGGTATCGATAATGACCCTCGCTGGTTAAGTTTGCCCAATGCTGAGTTGTACTGGTACAACAAAGAAGTGCGCCCGGGTCGTAAAGTCGGACATTTAAACCTATCAGTGCCAAATCAAACTGTGCTCAACCAGAGCATAGCCGCACTGCAAACTTGGATGCCAATCCAATACCAAGCACCATTAGCTTGGATATTGGCAGAATACGCAGAAAATTCGCGTTAATTCAGTATTTAGTACCAAAATCACTGATATGAAATTGTTCACAGTTTCATATCAGTTTATATTTCAATTTTCGTTATATACTTAACTGAACTCAGTGTGAATACGTTAGTGATGTATAGCATTCAATGATTACTAGCAATGACACAGATAAAGGAATAGTCGAGTGAAATTAAGGGATAATTTCAAACGTAAGACCATAGATCGCTTAGATTATCGCTATCATCTGCTACTGCTTATAGTGCCGATATGTCTATTCATCCTGCTGTTTATCTTTAATGCACCCACAGAAAATTGGACTATCCTGCCCTTACTGTTTGTTTGCATCATTTATATTTTTGCCTACAGCCTAATTTACTATTTGCATCAGGGCCGTTTAACTCGACTATGGCAGCATTTAGAGCAAGTCGTCACCATCAACGATGCCATCTATGAACTCGCCCATCTCTCGAGCCATTATAAAAATGAGCATGCCTTTCTGGACGCCTTACTCAATAAAGCCGTGTACGTGATTAATGGTGCCGAAATGGGCAGCATCATTAAAATCAACGAGGTGAATAATAAACTGTATTTTGAATCTGTCGTGGGGCTCGATTTAGCAAAGCTCAGACAACTGGATTTTACCTTAGAGCAAACTTTTGAATATCGACTCACTGAAGGGAGATGCGATCAAGTGGTGGTCATCAATGATATGAAGAATATCAATGCGGCTAGCACCTTAACGGAAGATGATCAAAAAGTGTTACTCTCAGTGTCGAAGCAGCCGATACGCTCAACCCTGTCTAGCCCTATTCGTATTGATGGCAAACTGTATGCCATGCTCAATCTCGATAGCAGTAGCATTGGCGCCTTTAGCGATTACGACCGCAATCTTGTCTCTATCCTAACTCACGAAGCTAGCAATGCCATTGCGCTCTATCAGAAGTCACTGCAGATCACTAAACTCGCCAATTTTGATCCATTAACAGGACTTTATAATCGAAAGAATTTTGAAGATGAACTGCACCACTGGCAGCACAAACCTCACTTAGGCAGTTTTTTAATTATTATCGATATGGACAATCTCAAGTCCATTAATGATGCCTATGGGCACCAGATGGGTGATGTTGCCATCAAGCGAACAGCCACCGCCATGCTCACCTATTGGCAAAATAAAGGCATTATTTCCCGTTTTGGTGGCGATGAATTTGTCGCTTTATGCCATGGGCCGTTAGCTCAAATTGAACAAGACTTAGATGATATGCGCAAAACCTTGAATCAAGGTTCAGAGCTTAGCCTAGGTTTTAGTTTTGGTATTGCACCCTTCGAAGCCGATTGGTATCAATCCTTTAAGACTGCAGATCATGCTATGTATGAGCAAAAGCGTGCGAAGAAAAAAGCCATTCAGGCATTAGAAACCTTCGCAGTGAAAGCGCAATAAATCAATTGAAGTCAGTTGCTGCAGCCGATGTCAAAAGGCTAATATCAACAATCAGTAAGCGTCGGAGTTGAATATTTGAGTTTAAGATTTGAGTTTACTATCTCGATTAGCTATCTCAATTAGCTATCTCGATTAAATATCTAAATTGAACACCGACAGTCAGCCACTCTCACTTAAGTGGCTGACAATGATATAAAAACGTAATCTTAACCAAAAAATAAACGCCACAGCCAAGATGAATCTAAATCTTCTTGGCAGGTTTTATATTGAGCCGCGTAGCGTTTCGACCTCGCATCCACCTTGTTCGCCACTTTCACTAACCACGCCTTAGATTTATAACTACCACGGCGATAACCGCCCCAGCCCTCGTGATAATTAAGATACTGCGCCCGCGCATCCCATTTAGATACGCCATTTATCTTATGGGTTTTGCTGATAAACCAGCCCATAAAATCCAAGGCATCATCGAAATCACTGCGGCTCGACCAACTGTTTCCCGTCTCACGCACATAATCATCCCACGTCATGGTCTTAGCCTGCGCATACCCATAGGCATCACTGGCACGGCCAATAGGGATAAAACCTAAAAAGTATTCCATCGGTGGCGCGGCATTGTGCTTGAATGAGCTCTCTTGATACATCATAGCTAACGGCACATGCACTGGCACACCCCATTTATCACGGACATCTTTAGCTGCATCGTACCAATCTCGGTGTTCTTGAAATATCTCACACAAATTTTCGGGAGACTTAGGCGGAGATGTCGCGCAACCTGACAAGATGCCGAGACTTGCGCAGAGTAAGATAGCGGAGGATTTATTCATTAATATCATGTTCTTTGGAGAGTTAGCTCGCGCCATGATGTCATAGACTCAGGCTGAGGCAAGCATAAAAAGCCTTTTTGCGCTTAGAAGATCTCAACGCTAGGGGCTAAATCAATATGACTTAATCGTATGTTGCTGGCTTACCACTTGAACTTAACAATTTGGCTATTTCGTTTCGGGACTCAGCTCAAACTGACACTCATGATCTTCTTGCTGCCACACGCCGGGTTCCCAATACGCAGTGTCTTTACCCATATAGCGCTTATCGGTGTGAAATAACGCACCGATATGATAACGCTGATGACTTTCAACATTGAGCTTGAATACTTTGGGTGTCCGCGCGGCAAGCGTGACTGACAAACTTGGATCATCAATCAGCTCCGCAACGGTAAATTCATATTCGCCAGGCGCTAACTGATAATTAGGCTTAGAAACGACTGCCTGCCCGTTTAAATGGGTCACCACAACTCGATACCAGTGAGTACTGGCATCGGGCTGCAAATAACCCGACACAGTACCACAGCCCAGTGGGTCTTCAGGTGACGCGGCGCAGCCAGATAACAAGGCACAGAACCCAATCAAAGCTACGCGGGCACGTAGGCCAATGAAAGAGAATAACCCCTCTTTCACGGCTTCACTCCAAAGTAATCTTCCAGATAATCATCGAATGAAACTGCACTCTGCGCCGCCTCTAGTTCAGCTTGCTTGTTAAGCGAACTGGATGCTTCAGCTTGATACTGCGCTATGGTCTCGCTCGACAAGGGATAATCGATAAAGTATTGATAGTATTGCTGCGCTAACGTCATCACCCACTGACCATGATCTTGGCCCTTGTTGATCACGTTTTGCAGTACTTGTCCCGACAGGGTTAAATTCGGATCTTCAGCCGCTTTACGCCAATGGGCCAAAGCCACTTGATAATCCGTCCCCTCACCATCAAGCAATACTGCCAAAGGTTGCAAGGCATCAAACAACTCTTCTAACCAAGATTTAAGCGAACGTGAACCGTCTGCGGTTAATAACTCAAGCCCAGGTTTACGGCCTTCAAGCACCACAGCTTTAAGATTCGCGCTTAATCTCGCCTCTTCGCTCGCCTCTGACTTAGGCGACTGCGTTAATAAACAATAGAGTAGGAATAAATCAAGGAAACGCACTTGTGTCGCCTCAATGCCAACTGGGCTAAATGGATTAACATCCAACGCTCTCACTTCAATGTATTCCACCCCAGCACGGGCCAGAGCTTCAGACGGTTTCTCGCCACTACGCGTGACCCGTTTAGCACGGATTGGCGAGTAGAACTCGTTTTCAATCTGCAATACATTGGCATTAAGTTGACGATACTCACCATCGACTTTAACGCCGATATTAGCAAAGTTTGCTGAAGGCATTTTAGTGGCGGCATTCACGCCAGCCAGATACTCAGGCAAAGAGTTATAGCTGATATTTAGATCTTCTTGCTCTTTGTTGGTATAGCCTAAATCACTCATACGCAACGAAGTAGCATAGGGCAGATACAGAGTTCCATGGCCCGTTTTTTCAAACTTGAGGTCGGTTTTTTGATCTTTAATGAAGGAGCTACATAACGCTGGCGAGGCACCAAATAAATAAGGTAGTACCCACACTAAACGGCGATAGTTACGGATCAAGCCGAAATAGGATTCTGAAATAAAATCATCGTAAGTTAACTCTTTATCACTTAACTCATACAGGCTTTGCCATAATTCTTGCGATACCGAAAAGTTAAAGTGCACCCCAGAGATGATCTGCATCAGGGCGCCATAACGATAGGTTAACCCCTTACGATACAAGGTTTTCATCATTCCAGTATTCGATGAGCCATAGCGGGCAACGGGGATCTGTTGCTCATCTTTCACATAGCAAGGCATGCTCACGGGCCACAAACGCTGACCATTTAAGTGGCGCACGCTGAAGGCATGAGTCTCAGTTAACCCTGTAAGAAGTTGCTCAACATTGTGATTTACTGGCGTAATAAACTCGAGCAAGGCTTCACTGTAATCCGTCGTAATACGTGAATGCATTAACGCCGAGCCTAAGGCTTCGGGATGCGAGTCTGTCGCGAGATAACCAAACTCATCAATCCGCAACGCCTCACGTTCTATGCCACGTAACATACCCAAGAGTGCGGTGCGCCCATTGGCGTCCGAGAGATGTTGTACTAATTCATTGAATGACTTCAATTTGCGCTTCTCTAATTGGTGATTCGCTATCGCGACAAGGTTAACAGTCAGACCTTTATTTTGAGGCTTATCTTGCAAAATATGCCTCAAAATAAATCTAAACCTGTCTGTGGGGCAAGCCAAATTCACACCTTGTATGATTAAAAGCAGACGGTGACAGCTAATGCTGTCACCGTCTTTCGATGTAAATCCGGTAAATATAGGGCAAATAGTCGTTAACTAATGCACCCGTCTATCTACCTATATAAGGGCGAAATACTAATTTACAATACTAAAGTTTCAATTGGATAGCCCAATACCGCTAAATCCGCTTCAATTGTCGCTTTATCTCCCACCACCAGAATCACCATTTTATTGATATCTAGCTCGGAAGCCGCGAGGGCATTGAGTTCATCTTTTGTTACAGTATTAATGATCTTGTCCTGTTGAGTCGTAAAATCTTGACTCAATTGGTAACGTTGGATCATCCGCATAAAGCCCGCTTTTTGATACGGTGTTTCATAATCAAGAGCTTGCCCTTGAGAGACTGAATTACGCATAAAGGCAAGTTCAGCATCTGTCATGCCCTGCTGCTGATAAGCACTGATTTCTTTTACAAACTCAATGAGTGCTTTCGCCGTCACGTCACTGCGAACGTTACTTGATGCGACAAAATCGCCCACTTCAGCACCGCCAGTAAAACGAGTGCGAGCACCATAGGTATAACCTTTATCCTCACGTAAATTCAGGTTGATACGGCTATTGAATGCGCCGCCTAACGGATAATTCATCAGATAGGATTTAAAATAATCGCCTGTGGCATCGTAGGGTAATGCGCGCTTGGCAATATTGATTACCGATTGCGCCGCACCAGGTTTATCAATCACATAAATTGTGCCGCCTTTTAATGCAGGGAGTGGCTTAAGTGGCGGTACCACAGCTGCTTCTCCTTTCCACTGGTTTAATCCCGCTAGTTTAGGCAGCAATGCAGATTCAGATAAATTAGCAACAGTGACAATTTTAGCGTTGCCGCCTTGATACTGCTGGGCATAAAACGCTTTTACATCGGCTAACGTAAGCGCCGCGACTGAATCGAGCGTACCAAGATCATTCACACCTAACGCATTGTCTTTACCGTATAACAAAGACGACAACGCCGTATCAGCCAGATAGCTAGGATCGGACTGCATATGCTGGATCTGTTGTAATTGCTGCTGTTTCACTCGCGCAAAGTCAGCTTCGCTAAACGCTGGCTGAAACAGCTTTTCTTCCATAATCGCCAGCGTCTCATCTAAATGTGCTGTCAGAGCCGATACTTTGATCGAACTTTGATATTCAGACGCACTAAAGTCGACACTACTACCTAGCATTTCTAAGGCTTGTGATAGTGCTTCACTGTTGCGCTTCTGGCTCGATTCATTAAGCATTTCCGCAGTCAGCGTTGCTAAGCCTGCTTTTTCGACGGGTATGAGTCTGTGGCCACCATTGAGATAAACAATTAACTCAACTGTTGGTGTTTCAGTACTTTGAGTGCCCATGACTTCGATGCCATTGGCTAAGGTTTTTGTCCAAATTTTAGGTACTTTGAGCATAGGTGCAACGCCAGATGCAGGCATCTTAGTCCGATCAAAACTTGAAACAAGTTCAGGCTTGGGCAAATCCCCCTCTACCGCAGAATGTGCAATCGGCAACGTTGCAGGCGTGAAGTTATCCGCATGGGCAATAAGTGACGTCATTCCCTGCGGCACCACACTCATAACCACCATAGGTTTATCTTTAATGTATTGCTTAAACACGCGCATCACATCGTCTTTGGTCACATTGGCATAACGATTCAGATCTGAGGCAATCATGTTCGGATTGCCCGACAGCGTTTGGTTCATCGCTAAGGTCGACACTTTGCCAGAAACACTCTGCAGGCTATAAATAGTATCAGCCTCAAACTGCACTTTAACTTTTTGCAGATCGTCATCGGTAACGCCACGTTGCTCAAACTCCTTAATCGAGTCGAGGATACGTTGCTCCAGATCCGCCAGTTTGCCGCCCTTTTCAGGATTGGCTAAAGCATAAATCGACATCTGACACGCAAGCTCTTGACAAGGATGACTCACATTAGCCTGCACGGCATAACCGTCCTTAACCAAGTTTTTATATAATAAGGATGTTTTACCACCACCTAAAATATTGGCTAACAGATCGAGCGCGGCCTCATCTGAATGTCTAGCGTATACGGTAGGAAAACCAATACGGATCAAAGGCAAGTGCACTTGATCTTCCATGGAGATGTAACGCGTCTTGTCTAAGTTAACCTGCGCCTTTTGCTCTAACGAGACTTCAGGGCCGCGGGGGATTTCACCAAAATATTTATTGACCCAGGCTAAGGTTTGCATTTCATCAAAATCGCCACCTATGGTCAGGGTTGCATTGTTAGGGCCATACCAACGTTGGAAAAAGTGTTTCACATCATCAACTGTGGCGCGATTAAGATCGTCCGGCCAGCCAATTACAGGCCAAGAATAAGGATGACCGACAGGGTACATGGCTTGGCTAAAACGCTCACTCATGCGGCCATAGGGCTGATTATCGATACGTTGTGCACGCTCATTTTTGACGGTTTCGCGCTGCACTTCAAATTTTTCACTGGTGAGTGCCGGCAACAAAAAGCCCATACGGTCCGACTCGAGCCACAACATTTTTTCTAATTGATTGTTGGGTACTGTCTCAAAGTAATTGGTTCTGTCGGTATTGGTCGTGCCATTTAGGGTACCACCGGCTTCGGTAACCACTTCAAAATGCTGTTCATCGGCAACATGCTGCGAGCCTTGGAACATCATGTGTTCAAATAAATGCGCAAATCCCGAACGCCCAGCTAATTCACGGGCAGAGCCCACATGATAAGTGACGTCGACATGCACTAAGGGATCGGAATCATCTTGATGTAAAATAACCGTTAACCCATTGGCTAATTGGTACTTTTTGTAGGGGATCCCTACTTGCGAATCGGCCAATTGCACATTTTCGATAAGTTTAACGCCTGCGGGCAAGTTCACCGTAGTCGTTTCAGATGCACAACCCGCAAGTGCGGCAGAAATTGCGACCGCTAATATCCATTTCTTCAAAACATTCCCCTCATACATCAATGGGCCAAAATAAAGTGTTATAGCTAAAGTGCTGCGTAGCGTCATAGTGCGCTTAAATGATTAAGCATGGGATTTATGACTCGCAAAATTAACACTAAGTTCCTATCTATACAGTAAATTCAGTCTAAACGGAAAAACACTCCCCGCCCTTGACCATTAAATGCATCCTAGCGCCATCATGCCATCCATTGCAGCACGACAGCGGCAACAATTAAGTAACGAATTGTTTTACCGATTAAAATCATCACCAAAGAAGGTATTAGCGGTAGCCTCAACCAACCCGCCAATAAACAGAGAATATCGCCGACAACCGGTGCCCATGAGAGTAACAACGCCCACACGCCGTAGCGTTCAATCAAGGTGAGCCCCTTTGCGTGTTTACCTGTCGCTAACGCTTCTGGTGATTTTGCGAGGCGACCTAAGCGGCCTAAGTAGAAACTGGTCATCGCGCCCAACGTGTTACCAATACTGGCCACCACGACTAGCGCAACCCAAGCCTCAGGGGTATTGTTTAATAGCGCCACGAGTAAGACTTCAGATCCCCCCGGTAACAAAGTGGCCGCTAAAAAAGCGCCGGAGAACATAATACCTAACTCAGTCATAATGGCTTACTCAATGATAAATCTCTCTTTTTGTATTCAATGCGATGAGGTTTGCCATGGGTTAATTGAATGTTTCACTTAATCTTTTTACAACAAACTCACTTATCACAATAAGTTATAAGAAAAACGGTTTGTTATAACCCTAGCTCTGTCGATACAATGGTTAACTATGGCAGGCAATAACCATGCGCATGACTGAGAGCGCGTTAACATCACGCTCATCTCGTTAAATACGAATCCTATCATCGCAGGCCTATTGGCTCACTCTTAATTTATTTTTCTGGAATATGCATGATCCTTCAAACCATTAGCCGCATTCCGTTTTGGCAAAAAGTCTTAGCAGGCTTTATCTTAGGTGCGCTCGTTGGCGTTATTTTAGGTGAAAGCGCCACAGTGCTAAAACCATTAGGTGATCTGTTCATTGGGGCCATTAAGATGTTGGTCGCACCTTTGGTATTTTGTGCCATTGTCGTGAGTATCACATCGCTCAACTCGCAAACCAGTCTGAAACGCCTGAGCTTGAAAACTTTGGGTATGTTCATGCTGACAGGCACAATCGCCTCTCTGATCGGCTTAGCTGTTGGCTCAATGATCGACATGGGTGGCACCATGCAACTCACAACGACTGAAGTGCGCGAGCGTAATATTCCCGGTTTCGCACAAGTGTTGCTCGACATGATCCCTGTCAATCCTTTTGCTTCACTCGCTGAAGGCAAGGTACTGCAAATTATCGTGTTTGCAGCTTTGGTGGGTATCGCTATCAATAAAGTCGGCGAGAAAGCAGAGCCATTAAAACGCACCATTGAAGCAGGTGCTGAAGTCATGTTCCAACTGACTCGCATGGTCCTAAAACTAACCCCTATCGGTGTGTTTGGTTTAATGGCATGGGTTGTAGGTGAATATGGTTTATCAACCTTACTGCCTTTAGGTAAGTTTATCGGGGCTATCTACATTGCCGCCTTTATCCACATCATCTTCGTTTATGGCGGGTTAGTGAAGTTTGTTGGTGGTTTAAGCCCACTGCAATTTTTCCGTAAAGCTATGCCAGCACAGTTAGTCGCATTTAGTACTTCCTCAAGTTTTGGTACTTTACCTGCGAGTACTCGCGCAGTCGAAACCATGGGCGTATCAAAGCGTTATAGTGCCTTTGTGATGCCATTAGGTGCGACCATGAACATGGACGGCTGTGGGGGTATTTACCCTGCGATAGCCGCTATCTTCATCGCTCAAATTTACAATATTCCGCTCGACACACTGGACTATGTGATGATCGCCGTGACTGCAACAGTGGCTTCTGTTGGTACCGCTGGCGTACCAGGAAGTGCGATGGTGATGTTAACTGTCACCTTAGGTGTGATTGGTCTGCCACTTGAAGGCATTGCCTTTATCGCCGCGATTGACCGTATTATCGATATGATCCGCACAGCAACTAACGTGACGGGCGATATGATGACTGCTGTTGTGATTGGTAAATCCGAAAATGAACTCGATGAAGCGCAGTTTTATTCGAACGACAATCAAGACGTTACACCAGTGAGTTCGTAGCAATAACAATACTGTATAAAAAGTATTAAGCTAAATCATCAGTACCATTGACCACAGTAAGAGATCGCTTCGGCGGTCTCTTTTATTATCCTACAAACGGTCTTTAATCTATTGGCTTTAGAAGCCACAATCGACTTCGACAGTCTCTACCAGCTGCAAAATAGGTTACTCAAATAAGATCAAGCTGTTAGACTCTGAAACAACTCTAACTCACACTTTAGCAGAACAGACAATGACGAGACTCTTCCTTATCCCGCTGATCCTATGTTTGTTTTGGGCGTTATTTTTAAAAGCCAACAAACTCACGCTAAAACAAGGCCGGCGAGGTTTTATCTACATTATCGGTATAGGTGGCGGGCTGATTTTAATCCTTATGGCATTACTCTGGTTAACGGCTTAGGTTAATACCAAGGATTCATTTTCTAAATTAGTGACTTAACAAAAAGCCAACTTAATACTGAGTTGGCCTTAGTGATAAAACAGCGTTAACGACTAGAATAAATTCGAAGATAAACCCGCTAAATTTACCCACTCAGTCAAGCCCAATCAGTTAACCCACTCTGTCATCAACCCAGCACGGCAAGTAAAATCCCCGCAGCCACAGCAGAACCTAGCACTCCCGCCACATTGGGACCCATGGCGTGCATTAACAAGAAGTTGTGTTGGTTGGCCTCTAATCCAACTTTGTTCACGACTCGTGCTGCCATAGGTACAGCCGACACCCCTGCGGCACCAATCAACGGATTAATCTTACCACCCGACAACTTACACATCAGTTTTGCCATCAATACACCTGCAGCAGTACCAATGCCAAATGCTAAAGCTCCCAATACCAAAATTCCTAAGGTTTCAAGCCGCAGGAATTGGTCGGCTGATAACTTAGAACCGACAGCTAACCCTAAGAAAATCGTAACGATATTGATAAGCTCGTTCTGCGCCGTTTTCGATAATCTATCCACCACGCCCGATTCGCGCATCAAGTTACCAAGACAAAACATACCCACTAACGGCGTGGCTGCAGGTAGGAAGAGAATCGTTAATCCCAGTACCATCAAAGGGAAAATGATCTTTTCCTTCTTACTGACTTCGCACAGCTGCTCCATCTTAATTTCGCGCTCGGCTTGAGTTGTCAGTAACCGCATGATCGGCGGTTGAATAATCGGGACTAGTGCCATGTAGGAATAGGCCGCGACCGCAATCGCCCCCAATAACTCAGGCGCCAGTTTTGAGGCAAGGAAAATCGCCGTTGGTCCATCGGCACCGCCTATAATCGCAATGGCCGCCGCATCCTTCATGGTGAACTCAAATCCCGGCACTAAGTTCAGCGCTATTGCGCCAATCAGTGTCGCAAAAATCCCAAACTGCGCAGCCGCCCCTAATAACAGAGTTTTAGGATTCGCGATCAAGGCACTAAAGTCGGTCAGCGCGCCTACGCCCATAAAGATCAACAGTGGGAACACCCCAGTCTCAATCCCCACATGATAGGCGTAATACAGCATGCCACCTTCTTCGGTAAATCCCGCGTGGGGAATGTTCGCCAGCACTGCACCAAAACCAATTGGCAGCAACAATAAAGGCTCAAACCCACGCACGATGGCGAGATACAAGAGCAAAGCGCCCACTGCCATCATCAACACTTGCCCGCCAGTAAAATGGGCAATACCTGTCTCGGCCCAAAAAGCCATTAAACCTTCCATAATGACTCCTACGCCAAGGCCAGTAATTGAGAACCCACAGACACTGAGTCGCCTTCTTTCACCCAGAGCTTAGCGATAATGCCATCGCCCTGAGCACGAATTTCAGTTTCCATCTTCATCGCCTCAAGGATGATTACAACATCGCCTTCACACACTCTATCGCCTGGAGAAACATGCACTTTGAAGATGTTGCCCGACAGAGGCGCGCTCATTTCAAGCCTGATTTCACCATGGCTTGTTGCTGGCGTTGTACTCTCAGTCACAGCTTGCACAGTATGAACACTTTGTCCCTGTGGCTGGATTTGCGAGATTTCACCGCCTGCGGTGACTTCAACTATGTACTCTTGCCCTTCGACAGTTACCGTGTAGGTTTCAGGACCACGATCCGCAGCATTAGTAGTAAGTGCCGAAGTCAGCTCAGGTTTAGGCTCAAAGGCGCTCGGATCGTCACGATTCTTTAAGAACTGCAATCCTATCTGTGGGAAGAGTGCATATGTCAGCACATCATCGTCATGCTCTGACGATAGGCGAATACCTTGTTCCTGTGCTTTATCAGCTAACTCAAGCCGTAATTTAGCCAGCTCTGGCGTTAATAAATCAGCAGGGCGACATGTAATGGCTCCGGCTCCTTGTAAGACTCTCGCTTGCAATGCGGCATTGACTGGCGCAGGCGTCGCGCCATATTCGCCCTTAAGCACGCCTTCAGTCTCTTTAGTCAGTGACTTATAACGCTCACCCATTAGCACATTGATTACCGCCTGCGAGCCGACAATCTGCGATGTAGGTGTCACTAAGGGCAAAAAACCTAAGTCAGCACGCACGCGGGGAATTTCTTCCAATACCAAGTCCATCTTATCGGCCGCGCCCTGTTCCTTTAGTTGGCTCTCCATATTGGTCAACATGCCACCAGGCACTTGTGCACGTAAAATCCGCGAATCGATGCCTTTCAGTGCGCCTTCAAACTTAGCGTACTTCTTACGCACTTCACGGAAATAAGCAGCAATCTCCTCAAGCAACACCATGTCGTAACCCGTTGCGCGATCAGTATCTTCCACCATAGCGATAACGGTTTCAGTTGCAGTATGTCCATAGGTTTGACTCATCGACGAAATTGCCGTATCGAGCACGTCAATACCCGCTTCAATGGCTTTCTGATAAGTGGCAGTACTCAACCCTGTCGTCGCATGACAATGCATAGATAACACAAGTTGCGTCTGAGATTTGAGTCGGCTAATAAGCTCAAACGCTTCCATCGGCTTAAGTAAGCCCGCCATATCTTTGATACACAAAGAATCACATCCCATATCTTCGAGACGTTTTGCCATATCAACCCAAGTCTCTATGGTATGCACAGGGCTAGTCGTGTATGAGATAGTCCCCTGCGCATGGCCGCCAACTTGGCGCACCGCTTTCACCGCAGTTTCGAGATTACGAACATCATTCATTGCATCGAAAATACGAAATACATCGACGCCATTAGTATGAGCACGCTCAACAAAACGCGTGACTAAATCATCGGCATAATGGCGATAACCTAATAAGTTTTGGCCACGCAGCAACATTTGCTGCGGCGTATTCGGCATTGCCTTTTTCAACTCACGAATTCTGTCCCAGGGATCTTCACCAAGATAACGAATACAGGCATCAAAAGTCGCCCCGCCCCAAGATTCCAATGACCAGAAACCGATCTTATCGAGTAACGGCGCTATAGGTAACATGTCATCAATGCGTAAGCGCGTCGCTAAAATGGATTGATGCGCGTCCCGCAATACGACATCAGTTAAAAATAATGGCTTAGCCACTGCTGTCGTAGAATTAGATACAAAAGTCATACTGCTCCCCATTACTTAATCTGTGAACGATACTGCTTTACCGCTAGTGAAATCGCAGCGACCAAGCTTGGATCTAAAGGTTTAGCATCAGATTGCGCTACCCTCTGCTGACTTTTAGCATGATTTTTAGCAAAACGTGCAGATGCAGCATCGACTGCACACCAACGCGCAACCAAATGAATCCCAAGGATTAGTACACTTAAAAATAAATAAACTAAGCCCATCCCCAAAAACATAATGCCAACGGCATCCAATAAAGATTGTGTTACATCCTCCATAGCTCCCCTACCCCTTCCTCTCTAGATCCCTATCAACAGCGCGATTGCCCCAAAATCATCGCTATCGCATTACAAGTTCAAAATTCATCAAATGAACTGCTCACAAACTATGGTTCTTCCGTAAACAGACACATAGCAATCACCAATCAGAAAAAAATCGAATAAAAAATCACATTTTAAAGCTAACTAATCACACAGCAAGAAAGCCAGCTGAACTCAACCTGCTAAGAACATAACCAATTGATAACGAAAAAACCATATCAGTGTAAATTGGTCTTACCAACATTAAATGAATCCATAGGCGACAAGTTATTAATCCTCATAAATCGAGCGATTAATTCAATATTCCATAATGAAACAAGCATAATGTTGGATTTAAGCTGAAGTGATGTCTTATGCTAAAAAATGATTCCTAAATTGAAAACAACAAGCATAGGAATAAACCAAGTGCGAAAATATGCAAATTTAACAATCCAAGCTACTGCAATCTGACTAAGTGGCAAAATAAAAAGAATATTGTTCTGAAGACATTGTTTAAAGAAGAGGAATGGGTTCAATTGAGCAAATTAAATCATCGGTTTTGACAACTTAAATGCCCCCTAGATACCAACACAGAGCAGTGCCTAGCAATACGGTTGGTGTGTGGAACGGCTATCTTAAAAGATAAACAACAGTGCTACCTGAGCTAGAGCTCAGGCGTTTAGTTATGCGCAGGATTAAGCAATAGGACGAGAACGAAATGAGAAATCCTAGGATCGACAAAGAATTCAGTAATTGAAATGGCTAGTGAGTTGGTGAGTTGGTGAGTTGGTGAGTTGGTGAGTTGGTGAGTTGGTGAGTTGGTGAGTTGGTGAGTAAAAATAGCGGAAAAACATGCAAGCTAAAAGAAAAACGGACTAATTTCTACAAATTRCAGACGCAAAAAAGCCAGCTTATTCAGCTGGCTTGGTTACATCTCAATGAGATAATTAGGCGCTTGGCGATGACCTACTCTCACATGGGGAGACCCCACACTACCATCGGCGCGTTTGCGTTTCACTTCTGAGTTCGGGATGGGATCAGGTGGTTCCACAAGGCTATTGTCACCAAGCAAATTCTGTTTATTACCGTGTCCATCTCTGGMYCACGTTAATAATAATTTGAAAAGCTGATTTTCTGTTGAGTCTTTAWCTTTATCAAGTRTCTRTATTCTGTCTAAGGTCCGTAAAACCCATC